>NZ_LVWH01000221.1:0-26640 GCF_001909045.1 Paenibacillus sp. P3E
GTTCATATACAATCTCCTTTATATTTTGAGTCTTTAGTAATACGAACGTTGGTTAACCCTAAATTAGTATAACAAGTTTTTAGTTATGAGAAATCATCAGAATCTCTAAATCGAGAGAAATTTTTATTAGATGATAGAGGATCGAAAAATACCATTTTAAAATTGTACCCGACTTTAGAAATTATTTTGTCCTCGCTGGTATTGTCGAATTTTTTGAGGTTACCGGAGATACAGGGGGATTCGATAGTTCTGGCCTACAACAACGATCGGGGAACCACTCCAAACTCATGGGCGCTTAATTCACGAACGATCAAAAAAACAAGGAGTATTTACCATAGGCAAACTACTCCTTGCATAGATCAGCATCATTCAATAAGCAATCGGCTATCCTAATTTCTCCAATAATCCCTTCACTCTAGCTACTACATTATCTACGGTAAACCCGTATTCCCGCAGGACTGCGGATTCCGCCCCGGAAGCGCCGAAGCTATTGATAGCCAGCACTTCCCCTTCGAAGCCTACGTACCGATCCCATCCCAGGGAAGCTCCCATCTCTATGGCTAACCGTGCCTCTACCGATGGTGGGAGAATCGAGTCCCGATATTCTCTTGGCTGAGCCTCGAACCGATCCCATGACGGGAAGCTTATTACCGATACAGCAATGTTCTCCTTGGCAAGTTCATGCTTGGCTTCCAGTGCCAACTGTACTTCAGAACCTGACGCCAACAAAAGTGCCTGAGGAATCTCCGTTTCCGACTTGGCGACTACGTATGCTCCCTTGCCAACATCATAATAGGCCTGTTCCTTTGTCCCAGCGATCGTAGGAAGATTCTGGCGTGAAAGAATCAGAGCCGTCGGTGTCTCGCTGGATTCCATGGCGATTCGCCATGCGGCCACTGTCTCATTACCATCTGCCGGGCGGATAACACTAATATTCGGCATTGCCCTTAACGATGCCAATTGCTCAACTGGCTGGTGGGTTGGGCCATCCTCACCGACAGCAATGCTGTCGTGTGTGAACACATACGTAACGGGCAAACTCATTAGGGCTGCCAAGCGAATAGCCGGCCGGAGGTAATCGGAGAAGACAAAGAAAGTACCGCCGAACACCCTCAGACCACCATGAAGCGCCATTCCATTTAGGGCTGCTCCCATCGCAAACTCCCGTACACCAAACCAAATGTTACGTCCGGCATAATTGGAAGCGAAAAAATCACCAGCATCTTTTAATGTTGTTTTGTTGGAGCTAGCGAGGTCGGCAGAACCTCCCACAAATTGCGGAACGGCTTTGGCGATGGCGTTAAGGGCATCCATGGAAGATGCGCGTGAAGCCAGGCTCGTCCCGACTTCATAGGAAGGCAAACCATCTATCCATCCAGCAGGGAAGCGGCCATGAATGGAATCATCCAACTGCCCCGCCAGTTCAGGATACTCTTGCCTGTAGGCAGCTAATAACGCATTCCACTTTACTTCCTTCTGATGCCCCGCCTCAGTTACAAGTGAGCAGAAGTGGCTATATACCTCATCAGGAACATGGAAATCATCTTCAAACTTCCATTGATAGGCCTCTTTGGTTAATCTTGTTTCCTCTTTCCCGAGGGGTGATCCGTGCACATTTGATGTTCCCGCAAAGTTCGGCGATCCGTATCCGATAACAGTTTTAACCTCAATTAACGTGGGGCGGCTCAAGTCTCCCTTTGCTAGCTCAATCGCATTACCGATTTCCTTCAGATCATTCCCGTCTTCTACTCGGATGACTTGCCAGCCGTACGCCTCAAAACGTTGTTCCACACTTTCAGAGAAGGTATGCTTCAATTCCCCGTCGAGACAAATATCGTTGGAATCATATAACACTACAAGGCGTCCAAGCTTTAAGTGAGCCGCGAGGGAAGCCGCTTCGCCGGATATGCCTTCCATTAGATCACCATCACCGCACAGAGCATAGGTAAAGTGGTTAACCACATCGTAGCCCACTTTGTTATAAGTTGCTGCCAAATGCCGTTCTGCCATAGCCATCCCCACGGCCATTGCAATCCCTTGTCCCAAAGGTCCGGTTGTAGCTTCAACACCCGGAGTGTGTCCATATTCGGGATGACCCGGTGTCGTACTGCCCCATTGGCGGAAGTTCCTGAGATCTTCCATGGGTACACCATATCCGGACAAATGTAGCAAGCTGTAAAGTAACATCGACCCGTGACCGGCAGATAATACGAACCTGTCCCTATTGAACCACTTAGGATTGCCGGGATTATGATTCATATGCTTCACCCATAATTCATAGGCCATTGGAGCGGCCCCCATGGGCAGACCTGGATGACCGGAGTTAGCCTTCTCTATGGCATCTATGGACAGTGTTCTAATTGTTTTAATGGACAACTCATCTTGTATATTCACTATTTAGTTCCCCCATTTGCCCATCAGAAAGAATTGCACAGTCCGTGAGTTCTGTGCAATTTTCTCTGGTGGTTCTATTCTTTTACACTCATAAAACTTAAGCTGCTCAAAATATCTTTGCAAATCCAAGAATAATGACGCCGACGATTCCAAAATCCGAGTCACCAAATGTTGTTCCGCTAAATCCTACATCCCCCAGGAATACCAGTAGAATGGCTGGAAGGAAACTGATAATGAGTCCGTTGGCAAAAGATCCGAGTACCGCTCCGCGTCTGCCACCTGTAGAGTTTCCGAACACCCCGGCAGCGGCCCCTGTAAAGAAATGCGGCACTAGTCCTGGAATAATTACACTTAATCCGACTGCAGGAAGAATGAACATCGACAGCAGCCCCGCCACGAAGCTGGACAAAAATCCTATAATTACCGCATTAGGAGCAAAAGGAAATACAGTTGGGCAATCCAGCGCAGGTTTTGTATTTGGCGCGATTTTTTCAGCAATTCCCTTAAATGCGGGAACAATCTCAGCAATCAGCATACGCACACCGGCGAGGATAATATATACCCCGGCAGCGAATGTGATCGCTTGCATTAATGAGAAGACAATGAAATTAGAACCGCCCGAGAGCTCGGACTCGATGTATCCCGGGCCTGCAAATAAAGCCACGACTACAAAGAAGATTGCCATAGTTAGGGAGACGGCTACTGAGGTATCGCGCAGAAATCCTAGGGATTGCGGAACCTTGATTTGTTCTGTCGTCTTTTCCTTATTTCCGAACCATTTTCCGATCTTAGCGGAGATAAAGTAACCAATGGTGCCAAAGTGGCCAATGGCAAAGTCATCGCTTCCGGTTATTTGCCGTACAAACGGTTGAAGCATAGCGGGAAAGATAACCATACACAGACCGAGAAGGATTGCACCAATCAGGATCAAGGCAAACCCTTTAAGTCCTCCGACGGATAAAGTCACAGCAATTAAACAAGCCATAAACAACGTATGGTGACCGGTTAAGAAGATATACTTGAGCGGTGTAAACCGGGCTAGCAAGATATTAACGATCATACCAAACACCATAATGAGGGCGGTGGAAGTACCAAAGCTGCTCTGTGCAGCGGCTACAATGGCTTCGTTGTTCGGAATGACACCCGTTACTTTAAAGGCATAGTTAAACATCTGACTGAATATATCAAGCGAGCCAATTAGAACTGTTGCTCCTGCTCCAATAATGACAAAACCCATAACCGTTTTTAAGGTACCAGAAACAATATTGGCCGCAGATTTACGTTGTAACAGCAATCCTATGAGAGCAAAAAGGCCCACTAATATGGATGGTGTACCCAGAATATCTTTCATGATAAGATTTAACATTACAAGCCCCCCCCGTTTACGTTTTTTTATTTTATGCCAAATGCGGTTGCAATTTGGAGGTAATCTCCGGGATACTCATCATGTTCTCAAGGGTAACGATCGCACGGCTTCCATCATCCAGTTGTCCCATGATATCCGCTGCTCCGATGTAAATATCCGCCTGCACGGTTCTGGCGGATGCCAGATCGGTATGATCCACTTCCGCTGTCTTGCCCATCTCTGTCAAAGCCTTTTTAACATTGATCTCCATAATAAAGCTGCTCCCGAGCCCGTTTCCACATACAACCATAATCTTTTTCATATTGTTTCCTCCTTAGAATATTTATGAATGTAATCTAACAGGACTGACTTATCTTGGCTCTGCAAAATATCTTCAATATTGGATGGTTCACCAAGCATTTGTGAAAGCTGCACCAACGCGCGCAAGTGGGATGACCTGTCGGCAGCAGCCAATACAATAATTAGCCGTACCGGTTTATCCGGTGAGAAATCTACGGCTTCATCCAGTCTTAGCAGACTCATGGATAGAGACAGGACACCTTGATCAGGACGTGCATGCGGAATCGCTACCCCGGGAGTAATGACTACATATGGGCCGTTCCCTTCTATGGAATGAATCATGGCTTCCACATATCTTTCTTCAATGGTCCCCGTTTCAATTAGAGGCTCCGCCGCAAGCTTAATTCCTTCTCTCCAGTCGGATACACGGGACTCAAACCGGATCATTTGCTCTGTAATTAATTGTTCTAACACTGGTTTCTCCGCCCCTTCCAAGGAATGTTTATTTGTCTTTTGTGTATGCGTGTAAATATGGGATTGAAGTGCACTCTCAAGTTGGTCAGGTTCATGAATAGTTGCATACTGGGATACAACCTTTAACATCATCTCAATATCCAGGTTCTGCATGGTATAACCGTACAATTCCTGCATTACTTGCTGACGCAGCTTTTGTTTGTCCTGAATCTCCAGAATAGGGGGTACTACGAACAGAGTCGCTGTTGTTCTCAGGTGTACTGTTGAAAAAACAAGATCATAAGCAAAGCCGTAATTTGCCGCATCCCTGACGGATAGTGCATCCAGGAATAGAATATCCGGGAATAGTTCCCGTAAGGTATAGATTAATATATTACTTATTCCAATTCCGTTAGCGCAGACTACAATCGCACGCTTCCGGTCATCCAGTGTAGTACCCTGCCTGCGGAGCCATCCCCCGAAATGAGTGGTAAAGTATGCCACTTCACCTTGTGGAACCGGACAGCCTATCACCCGTTCTACCGGCTTCAAGGATTTTTTTGTAAGATGATACAGTTCGGGATACACCTTCTGAATTCGTTCTTTCAGAGTATTGATATGAGGGTTACGATACAGCATCCGATAATAAGCAGGCCGGAAATGAACGTAGAGTTGCTGATAGAACAATTCCTTGTTATGCAGATTTACGCACGCCAGCCGCTCGAACTCATCCACGATCTCCAGGATAAGCTCCTGTATCACATGATCCTCTTGGAGAAGAGAGGTGTCTCTCGTTTTATTCATGCTTAGCAGATGTAATGTCGCATACAGACATTCCTTCTGACTCCATACCGATTGGAACAAGCTTTGCTGCGTCATTCGCTCGACAATCTCATATTCTTTCGTAAAAATGAGCGGTTCCCAGCTAAGATTGGCGTAGAGTGTTTCGCCCTTTGCAATAAGCTGATCGGTACAAACAAATAGAAAAGTCAGCTCCTGGAGACGTTCATCAGTAAACGCAATCCCCAGTTCCCTTTCCATCTGTTCCAATTGTCTTTGCACTAAGAGAATTTGTTCTTCGCGATCTCCCCATATGCATTGGATAATGAGATGGTTGCTGGTACTATGCAATACATCATGTATGAGTTGTTCGATGAAATATCTCTTGTTATTGCTGTCGCCCTGGATAAAGTAACCCTCTTGCTTGGAATATTGAATTTGAAGATGGTGCTGCTGCATTTTGGTCTTAAGCCTCTGTAAATCTTTCAATACGGTATTGCGAGAGACTCCCGTAATGGATTGAAAGTGATAGACAGACAGTGGCTCCTGGCTGAGCAGAAGCATCAGGTAGAATACCTTTTCCCGATCCGTCTCAGAAAACACATAAGTGCGTTTCGTGAGCCTTTCCGGCAAATCCTCCTCTCCGATTTTATCAGTCAAGTAGTATCCAGCTTTTCGATCATAACTGATGGGTCGGTATCCATGGGATTTGAGCCAGTCATTGGCTTTTCCAATGCCATACTGGACTTGTCTCCGAGTCAGGCCGGTCTGTGCTTCAAGCTCAGCCATGTTCAATACAGATGATTGTTGTAATAGCCGCAGTAAGCTGGCACTTCGTTCATCTAATACCATCGTATTGTCCTCCCCTTCATTTACAATACAGCACGTTCTACGGAAACTGTATTGTTTTTGGGTCCGTTTATTGTTGTACCATCTGCACAATAATATACCCTTTGAAAGGGCTTGCAAGAATGCCGGACTTCCGGCCAACAAAGACCTTGCTTTACCCACCGTCAAAGAGAAACCCAACCGAAGACAATTTGCATTCTTCTTAATTCCTAGCCTGTTAACGGATACTACGTTCGGTCCGATCAGCAAAATACTTGAAACTTTCTAAATTCAAGGATAAGTTCCCGGCTTCTCCAGCCTCCGTAGGTTTTCAAAGTTGATTTGATAATAAATAAGATTGGATTTCATCTTTTTCAGTTTCTTTTCCTCTACATTGTAACGATGTGCCGATCGTGTTTCCGGATTTGTCATAACCATACTCATTGTCATGAGATAAAGAAAATGACGTAAACGTGGCCGACCTCGTTTGCTGAGCACCATCTTTCCTCGCTATTTCCCGGAGCTAGCTTCACCTGGATTTAACCCAGCATGCCGTAGTAAAGCATTTCCGTGCGTATATCCGCTTAGATCACCAGCCTCACCGAGTACACCAGCTAGATTCGTAACATAGATGCCTCGTATCTCAAGGAGCTTCTGTGTATAAGGAATACGCCCAATAATGAGGCGGAGCTCATGCTCAATTTGTTCAAGCTGGCGCTGGGCCAGGTCATATTCTTCGAGTAGTTGCCCAAGATTGAGCTTGTATGTGTGGAGTGCCTGAGTGGCACCCACACTGTTAAAACGATGCCTCAATCCCTCTATACCGTAGATGGTGGGATGGTAGCTCAATAATTACGATAAGAAGTTCCCAATAACGGAAATATACAATGAAATACGATATAAAAAAGACCTTAGTCCCACAAGATATGGAGGTTGAGTCTTTGTATGCTCCAAATTAGCCGAATGAAACCCCCTTAGAACATTTTTAGTTTAACTAAACCTACGTACCCCGTATGACTCTTGCTCATCAAGTAATCCATTCCAGTAACCCAGAATGCTCTCCACCGTTAGCTCGTTCAGCTTCATATCTTTGCGGCTCAGAATGTTGTCCGCCAGATCATCGCCATTGATATCAACGTCTTTGCCTTTGGCGTTCTCGTGGGCCTTGTTGTTAAAAGCTTGCTCATGCTTCAGCACAAGTGTAATCGTATCTTGGCTAGCCTTTGTTTTGTCCGCGATATACTGCATCATTTCTTGTTTATTAATTAAGTTCGTGTCTTAATTATGCTCCTAATATTCTTAATTGTCGCAAAGTGCATTGCTTCATGGTAGATAAGAAAACCCAGTAACTGTTCTACCGTTGTATAGGTGAGTCCTGTAGACGACTTATAGTGAGGAGTGATTTCTTCTTTCAATTTGCTTGCAAGCACCGATTCAACTCTATCAATTTGTTCAGTTAACAAGTTAATTATTTGAGACATCGTTGGAGGTTCTGCATCCCAGTCTGAAGGTTTAGTTCCTGGATCAAACAACTTGCTAAAATTAGTAGGGACTTTAGTTTCTTCCCCAGTAAGCCGGAAAGCAAACTTCTCAAGTACAACATACATGTGGCCTAGATTCCATTTTATGTTGTTATTCAATCCTGTTGGAACTATTTCCGCGGAAGAATCACTTATGCTTCTCACATAATCAACCGTTTGACGGCGAACAAATCCCAATTGATCTAAGACAAAATTACCCATGATTTTGAACCTCCCATAAAGTCACTGACGAATTTCCGAGCACGTCCAAGTATTCAAAAGTGGATTGAGGCGGAGCGGGCAGGCCTAATACATTGGTTGCTGGAGCAACGTCGGCCTTGCGGCCGTTCGCTCATAGCAGGTATATCGGGCCGCCCGAGGCTCCGGGTCAAGCTGCTAATCGATAGTCGCTAAACTTACTTTCAAAGTTTTCACGGTTTCATTGAGGGAATCTAAACAGAGTAGTAATCCCAAGTTATTCGATAAGACTGAAAAAAGTTAGAAATTACCACTTTCTATATGGCAAAAACTTTCCGTTCAGGGTAATAAATACGCGGTCGCCTTTTGGATCCTCTTTTTTTTGAAGATCTAATTCGAAATCAATAGCGCTCATAATGCCTTCACCAAATTTTTCTTGAATTAGTTCTTTGATGGTAGGACCGTACACCATTAGCGCTTCATAAAAGCGATACAACAGCGGATCAGTTGGTGGCATCTGAACAGCAGACCCTCTTTGAGGGATATGAGTAAGGGCCTCAATAACTTCCTTATCCAAATCTAAGAGAGCGCCTACTTTCTGAGCTTGTTCTGGTGTCATGGTAGCTTGTCCAAGAAGTGCTGTTGTAACCCAAGTTTCTGCATTCTCTGTAACTGAAGCGATATCCAACCAAGTTAGATTTTTTGCAATTTTAGCATCGATAACCTTTTGAGCGGCTTGTTGTCTGTCCATATTCGTAACATCCCTTCTATATTTGCATTGAAAACTAATTTTTCATGCCAACTGGTATTTCTTTATATCCATCGACTATGAGATCCAGCTTACCAGTATCAGGAGCAATGACCAGTCCGTGCACAGGTACATCTTTAGGCATCAAGGGGTGATTGCGTACTAAATCAATGTTGGCCTTGATCGAATCAACAACATTAGAAAATCCGAACAACCATTTTTCCAGATCGACCCCAGTATATTCAAGGGTTTGGAGAGCTTCTGGCGTCACAACTCCACGATCAATTGCCTTTTGCAATGTTCCTTTTGGATTACTTTGGCTCATCCCACAGCCGTGATGACCAATAATATATACTTCCTCTGCACTCAGTTCGTATACTGCTGTTACGATACTGCGCATAATACTTCCAAAGGGATGCGAAATAATGCCACCTGCATTTTTAATGATTTTGGCATCGCCATTGTGCAAATTTAAGGCTTTAGGTAACAATTCGACCAATCGAGCATCCATGCACGACACAACGACCATTCGCTTTTTGGGAATCTTTGTTGCTTCGTAAGGTACATACTCTTCATTTTTCACAAAGCAATCGTTGTGCTGTAGGATTTCATGTAAAATCATTTGGATTACCTCCTCTTAGATAATGTATTGCTATCCGCCTCAATTCCAAGGTAAGCTGTAAAGTGAGGATGAACTAAGTATAATAATTTGCGTAGAAAAGCAGAACGAGTTGGCGAAAACCTTTCCCTGCTTTAAATTTCATGATGAAAGGGTTTAATCATGTTAGATGAGATCGATCTGAAAATTTTGGATTTATTGAAGAGAAACTCACGGATGCTTTGGAAAGATATTGGTCAAGAAATACATATGACCGGACAATCTGTTGGAAACCGTATTCGTAGGCTCGAGGATTTGGGAGTCATTGAACAATATACGATTACAACCAATAAAAGCAAACTCGGATTGCCTATAACCGCCTTCATTACTGTCTTTGTTGAAACTGCTAATCACAAAGAGTTCCTTAAGTTTTTTATGTCAGAAGATGCGATCACTGAAGGGCACCGAATCAGTGGGGATGGATGTTTTCTGTTAACCGCTCATCTTACCTCCAATGATGAGCTTGACACTCTTCTGGCCAGGCTTCTAGAACACGGGAATTATCGTGTTAACCTCTCCATTGGGAAGTTGAAATCTTAAGATCGTCTCAGGTCATGTCCCGAGGTACACGAGAACTATAAGCATCGTCCAGCACAATGAACATGATGCCGTCACCCTTTCTTATGATTATAAAAAAGTGAACCGGACAGAAAAGTAACTACCTCTCAAACGGACCATCCGACAGCATAATGACACTGCAACCACTCACGATGAAGTGTACGTCGGTTACCGGTACGCCGGCATCCCTGAGTTTGTTGGCATAAGCCTCGCCTTCGTCACGCAGGACATCAGCTTCCGCAGTGATGATCAGTGCTTCCGGCAATCCCTTCAACTCTTCAGTCGTTGCACGAAGTGGTGAAGCGTAAATTTCGCTTTGGTTTTATTCATTGTAGTAATCCTCCCGTGTAATAGATTTAACCGACTAATTCTCTCAACGCATTCAATGCAGATTCATAATTAGGATGTTCGGACATCTCCCTCAGATACTCCACGTATTGGATCGTGTCGTCAGCGTCAATGATAAAGATAGCGCGTTGGTCAAGTTGCAGTTCTTTAATCAGTACGCCATACGCTTGACCAAAGGATCGGTGTTTGTAATCCGATAAAGCAACGACCTTATCAATGCCCGCAACCGAACAAAACCGGCTCTGAGCAAAGGGCAAGTCGACAGAGATCGTCAAGATGACAACATTTTCACCTAGGTTTGCCGCCTCTTGGTTAAAACGGCGCGTCTGAGCGTCGCAAACTCCGGTATCGAGGGAAGGAACGACAGAGATTAATTTGACTTTGCCCTCATAATCAGAAAGGCTTGCTTCCGTCATCAAATCTTTATTTATTTTAAAACCGGGCGCTTGGTCCCCTACCTTTAATTCCGGACCTAACAGTGTAATCGGCAGTCCAACAAGCGTTGCTACTCCTGTACGTTCTTGTACCATAAATAATGACCTCCATATAAAATTATCTAAGTATTGAAAAATGATCCCTTTCTCCGTTTCTTCTTTACTGCCGAAAGTCCGATAAAAAACGCTCACAATCCAGGGTTGCCGTGCAACTTATGCCTGACGGTAGGTATGATCCTGGAGGCGCCGGGAACAACTTCAATATTACCCAGTTCGTCGGTTTTGAGCCGATCTTACAGGAATTTAGTGTTCGGCTGTTGGCCCATCGCCAGAGAAGATAGAATGCGTTCCAAAGACTTCTTCCTGGTAGTTTGCGTTATCACGAACTTTCAGGCCAGCGTTAGAAACGACTCGTGTCGGCGTGTAATCGAGACTCCACTGAATTTTTGCATTGCCCCTGCGCGATATCGCCGCCGACCACGATAATTTTCTTATTCCGGAAGAAACATCCGTCGCAAGTCGCATAGGCGCTGACTCCTCTGCCGATATTCTCCGTTTCGCCGGGAACGCCCATTTTTACCGCTGATTCTCCGATAGAAATGATGAGTGCGTCCGCCTTGACTTCAGCTCTTCCTTCCATAGACAGCATGATCAGACTCGCAAAACATCGCTTCGCTCGGGAGAACTGGCTAATTATTATATCCGTTAACCAAATATTCCAGCTTGGTGCCGTTGCCCAAGCTTAATGACATTATCGTTATGATGAACGATTACCCGGTTTACATTTTATTTCTGTTCCATCAACAACGAGAGAAACTGCCGGGTACGCGCTTCGCGGGGCTGACTGAAAAACTGCTCTGGCAGCCCCTCCTCCACAATGACGCCTTCATCGAGCAGAATAATACGGTCTGCCACCTCGCGGGCAAACTTCATCTCGTGAGTAACAATTATCATCGTTCGCCCCTCTCCTGCCAATTCCCGGATAACTTTCAACACCTCGCGCACGAGCTCTGGATCGAGCGCAGATGTTGGCTCGTCGAAAAGCAGAATCTCCGGGTCAATTGACATCGCCCGAGCAATGCCTACCCGCTGTTGCTGTCCACCCGAAAGTTGATGCGGATACGCATCGATCTTATCGGCTAATCCAACCTTCGCAAGCAATTGTAACGCCTTTGTCCGTGCTTCGTTCTTTGGCCTGCGCCGTACCGCAATTTGCCCCTCCATCACGTTCTGAAGTGCTGTCAAATGGGGAAATAAGTGGTAGGATTGAAACACCATGCCTGACTGACGCCGCAATGCGAGCACATCTGCCTTCCGCGGCTTCAAGTTCGGACGGAACTCCAGCCGTAGCTTCCCGATTGTAACTGAGCCCGCTGCAGGAAACTCCAACACATTTAAACATCGCAACAATGTTGACTTGCCGGATCCTGACGGTCCGATCAAAACAAGCACTTGCCCCTGTTCCAACGTCAAATTGATACCGCGAAGCACAAAATTATCGCCGAACGATTTGGTTAATTCGCGGACTTCGATCATTTGGGGGTAACCTCCTAAAAATGAACTCTACCCATTTAAACCATAAAATAACGATTAAAAAACATTTCAAGTCGCCGCTGTAACATTGCCAGCGCCGTGCAAAAAATCAAATATATCAAAGCAACTTCGCTGTAGATCAACAACGGCTCATAGACAGCTGCCGTGATTTGCTGCCCTTTTTGAAATAACTCAGTAACCGTCACCGTTGCTGCAAGCGACGTGTCCTTTACCAACGATATGAACGAATTAGACAATGGCGGCACCGAGACACGCGCCGCCTGGGGTAAGATTATACGGCGTAGCGCCTGCATTCTTGTTTCTCCAAGTGAGAACGCCGCTTCCCACTGCCCCTTTGGAATTGACACGATTGCGGCTCGAATAATCTCCGATCCATAGGCGCCGACACTAAGCGAAAAGCCAATGATCGCTGCCGGGAAGGCGTCAATCAGAATACCAAGGCTGGGTAGCCCATAGAATATAATGAACAATTGGACCAAGAGCGGAGTTCCGCGTATAATCCAGACGTAGAACCTCGCTACTAAAACCAGAGGATAAAAATCCGACAGCCGCGCGAGTGCCGTTAATAGCGCTAGTACAAGTCCCAGCACGAATGAAATCAAAGTGAGAGGAACTGTGAATGCGATTCCTGCTTGCAGCAGGGGCAGAAATGAATCGGTGAAAATATCCAGGTTTGTTCGTTCATTCATGATGCCCCCCCCCTTTTATTTCGAAACGTCCTCGCCGAAATATGCTTTGGAAATTTCTAAGTACCTGCCATCCGCTTTCATATCCAAAATTGCATTATTTACGGCATCTATGAGCTCTTTGTTTCCTTTGCGGAAGAGCATGCCACTTTGCGACACTTGGTCCGTCTCTGCAACCACCTTTATTGGCACATCAGGACGTGCTTTTTTCAAGTCTAGAAATGACAATTTGTCGTTGATCGTAGCATCTATTCGTCCAGAAGTGAGCAAATCGATAGCCTGATTGAATCCATCTACTGAGATAAGCTGTGCGCCATTGGCTTTAGCGATGTCTCCAAGATCACTGGTAAGTGACTGTCCGGACTTCTTCCCTTTGAGATCTGCCAAACTCTTAATGCTAGTATTGTTCTGCTTCACAATGAGAACCGCTTTTGAAAGGATATACGGTTCGGAGAAATCGTACTTTGCCTTCCGGTCATTTCGGATGGTTACTTCGTTTGCAACCATATCGAAACGCTTGGCGTCCAATCCGGCGAGCATACCATCCCATTTCGTTTCTACGAACTTTGCTTTAACCCCAATCCGTTTGGCGATCTCCTCAGCGATTTCTACATCGAAGCCCGTCAATTCGCCGCTTTCGTCATGGAATGTAAACGGTGCATATGTTCCCTCTGTGCCGATCGTGATTTCTCCATTTGATTTAATCATTTTCAGTGAATTGTCGGACGTCTCGTTGTTTTCATTATTAGTGCTGGTATTCGCCCCATTTTCGTTACTTTTACTGCCACATGCCGTTCCACCAAACAGAATTAATGCGGACAGCACCATCAAGCAGATGCTTTGTTGCCAAGTCTTCATATACAGCCCTCCTTTTGATAATGGTATTTCAGACATTCCCATTGTTTATCCCGCACAACCTTCTCCCAAGCAAACAATAAGCTTCCGAAGACTTTGAAATCTGTTGCTGTTATTCGAAATCTCGTTTTTGTTCATTATCGCCTTTTCTTTTAAACGCTCCTCTAAGTCAAGATGGTCCAGCATGAATTTTGTGACATCGTCATACACAACATTCATTTCATGAAGTCGGCTGAACAAGTGGTAGGCTATATCTGCGTCTGAATACGCCATAATCCTCTCCTGCATCTGTGTGGACAAGGCTTCGGTTGTTACATGTAGATGAGCCGGATCCGAAATATTTACTCTGCAAGCGGCAACTGATGATCAACTTCTACTGGGGTTATTCTGAACTGTCGTCTCTTGTTAGCATCATTCTTATGCCACATTACGATTTCGGATATTTTCACAGCTTCCGGTTTCCCTACATAGCAACCAAGTACAGTACAAACTCGGAGCTTCCCATCAACTTCACTCCCAATGCCGTGTGGAGATGCCTCAATTTCATATTTGACCTAAATTGCTAAAATGCGAGACTCTGCGTTACGATAAAATACATCCATCAATATAATGGATGTATTTTACCAAGGGAGGGGCTCCTTTTTGTTGTATAACCTTGGAGAACGGGGCTACCCTGAGTCTTTTTATGACTTGTGGGACAGCCCCTTCTTTGTTAAAACTGTTACTTATAACGCCGGTCGATTTCCTGAATCGGATAATCGTTCGCGCTCATATCCCGACGCTTCATAAGACCATCTTCGGCATACTCCCACAGCTCATTTCCATGCGTCCGCACCCATTGGCCCGTATCGGCATCCCGATACTCGTATTCAAAACGCACGGCGATACGGTTGCCTGTATAGCACCATAGCTCTTTCTTTAGCTTATAGTCCAGCTCTTTCTCCCATTTGCGGGTAAGAAACGCCTTAATAGCTTCGCGTCCCGTGAAAAACTCCGTACGGTTGCGCCAGTTTGAGTCTTCAGTGTAGCCCAAAGCTACCCGCTCCGGGTCTCGTGAATTCCAGGCATCCTCAGCGAATTGAACTTTTGCCAAGGCAGTTTCCAGTGTAAACGGTGGCCGAATATCTTTACTCATGGTGAATCATCCTCTCCATACTTTTGTTTATTAATATCATTACTTATACTTGCGTTCACTTTCTTCAATCGGGAAATCATTGCCCGTCATTTCTCTTCTTCTCATTAATCCATCGTCAGCGAACTCCCAATATTCATTTCCGTGGCATCTCATCCACTGACCTGTCTGCGCATCCTGATATTCATACTCGAAGCGTACGCCGATTCGATTATCCGTATAGCACCACAGCTCCTTCATTAATTTATAATTCAGCTCTCTCTCCCACTTGCGGGTCAAAAAGACCTTAATGGCTTCACGCCCAGTGAAAAATTCCGTGCGGTTACGCCAGTTGGAATCGACGGAATAGCCTAAAGCTACCCGTTCGGGATCACATGAATTCCATGCATCCTCTGCAAACTTTACTTTTGCTAGTGCGGCCTCGTGGGTAAATGGAGGTCGAATATCTTTACTCATGTTGTCATTCCCCTTTCTCTTAATCATAATTTAATAGGTGTTTATATGTATATAATACTAGGTATTTAGGAATAGTCAACACTAAAAGCGCGAAATATCTGCATTGCTTGCATTTCTACGATGATTAAAGTAAATTTAAAGTACCAAACATATAGTAATTAATGAAAGGAGATATAGAAATGGAGAACCATCTCGTTTTGAAGGTGAATCCCAAGCTGACCTTTTCGGTAAACACCCAGATCCGAGAGCAGCTGAAGTGGCTGATCGGAGTCGGACAAATTAAACCGGGCGACATGTTGCCTCCTGCTAACCAACTAGCGGACCTGCTTGGCCTTAACCGGAATACGGTTAATCTCGTCTATAATCAATTGCAGGATGAAGGGATTGTAGAACTGCAGAAGGGCCGCGGCACGACTGTCCTCAATGGTCTGAAGACCGACGAGCTCCAAAGACTTCGTCAGCCCATGCACGATCTGGTGACAACAACAATCCAGGAAGCCGAGCGGCTGGGAATTCCGCTCGATGAGTTTTTCACGGCAGGCCTTGCTTACATTTTGCTGCACAATACGAAAGCATCTCATCCATTGCGGTTATTATTTATCGAATGCAAGGAGCACGATCATATTTTTTATCGCAAGGAAATCGAGCGGGTCACAGGAGCGGATGCCGTAACCGTCTTTCTCGAGGATGTCTCAGAGAATCCCGGCATATTGACCGCTGCGTTGGAGCATGCTAATACGGTCGTCACCACATTGAATCATGCCGATGAGGTAAAAGTCATGCTTGCCGGCTTCGATGTTAAAATTCTAGTCATCGGCGCTACCACCGAAATGTCCTTTTTGTTGGAAGTAGCCAAGCTGGAGCCGGGAAGCAAAGTAAGCTTCGCGTGTCTCGGCAACGCCGGCGCCCAATGGATGTCCAAGAGAGTCGATGATGCAGGAATTAGGCAAATCGAAGCAATAAATGTTGGCTTGAATCATCCGGAGCAATTAAAGGATAAGCTCAAGCATTCGGATAAGGTATATGCTTCTGCCGCCGTCTTTGACGAATTGAAATCATTGGCGCCCAATAAGGTGGAGCTTTACCCCATGGTTCTTGAAAAAAGCAGCGAAACATTGCTCAAAGAAGCTACCGCAACAAATCTTAGTAAAATTTGAACATGCTAAAGCCATAATCCTTGGGATTATGGCTTTAGGTTTAATTCACGTCCTTATCCTTCTGATTAAGTCTACTTTAGAGTAGGTCTTTTATGAGTTCTGTGTACCACCGCGGTGAGATTGCTGTTGAACAACTGGCCGGATCGACAACCATGTCTGAACATTCCGGTAGATCCGTTCGTGGTTACATGCCCCAAGCAGCATCTGATTTTCTTGCAAATCAAACATTTTTCATCATAAGCACGATAGATGGCAACAATAGAGTATGGGCAACTTATCTTTCTGATTAAGTTTACTTTAGAGGAGGAATTTTCATGAATTCTGTGTACCACCGTGGTGAGATAGCTGTTCAACAAATGGCCGGAGCGCTAACCATGGCCGAACAAACCGGTAGATCCGTTCGTGATTACATGCCCCAAGCAGCATCCGATTTTCTTGCGAATCAGACTTTTATCATCATAAGTACGATTGATGGCAACAATAGGGTATGGGCGACACTATTGACCGGTGCCCCCGGATTTGTCAAGCCAATCAACGAGCAAATCGTTCGTATTCATATCTCTCCACTCCAGCAGTCGCAGCTTCGAAGTCATTTAAACTCGATAAAGGAAATTGGCATATTGGCGATCGAACCTACAACCCGGAAAAGAATGCGGCTTAACGGTACAGCTGAGCTGCACTCCGACGGGATTATCGTTAAAGCCGAGCAGGTTTATGCCAACTGCCCGAAATACATTCAAGCCCGAGATCATAGAAGAGCAGGGCTGGAACAAAGAGAAGCCACAGTTTCCCACACAGCTGCAACATGGAATGATAAACAAATTCGCTGGATACAGCAGGCTGATACTTTTTTCATAGCAACGGCTAGTCCAGAACACAAAGCGGATGCTTCCCATCGGGGCGGTTCCCCTGGGTTTATTCATGTCATTGATAATAAAACCCTTGTTTTCCCCGATTATGCCGGGAATTCAATGTACAACACCTTGGGCAATATTTATACTAACCCTCATTGTGGCATGCTCTTCATTGATTACGAGACTGGAAATACGATGCAGCTAACCGGAAAAGCAAAGATATTACCGGACAGTGATGATCTTCTTTCGACATTTCCAGGTGCCCTAAGACTGACCCAATTCGAATTGGAACTATCCATCGAATGGATGAATGCCAATCCGAACGCATGGCCAATGATCAGCTACTCCCCATTCAATCCGAAACTAGTGTGAGATCCTAACTTGTCAATAATAATTTGCCGTGGAGCGAAGACAGTTGCTTTGCTCCTCCACCTTCCTTTTTTAGCTTCTGGGTAAGTTTCTTGTCCAATGGAAAAAGGCCGTCCTGACCTGGACGGCTTTCTCGTTATTGAGCTCTCTGTAGAATTTACGGTTACAAGACAATTTCCAATAAATTTAGATTTCCGCTTTCTAGAGCTTCTTGTAACGCTTGTGAAAATTCTTTGGCGTTACTTGCACGCCGGTGTTCAGCCCCAAAACTATGAGCGAATAACTTGAAATCTGGATTAGTAAAAATCGTCTGCGTGACGGCCAAATTCGCTTCGCGCTGATGCTTCTCTATCATGCTCAAGCGCTGATCATTAAATATAATTATGGTTATTCCAAGACCGAGACGTCTGGCCGTTTCCAATTCCTGAGCGTTCATAAGAAACCCACCATCGCCAGAAACTACAACTATCTGGGATTGGGGTCTAACAAGACCAGCTGAAACGGCGGCTGGAAGTGACGCGCCCATAGAGGCCAAACCATTGTAAATGATGGTCCGGCCCGGGGCTTTGGGTTGATACCAGCGAGACACCCAAACCTTATGCAATCCTACATCGGCAATAACGATAGCATCATCAGGCAAAGCTTCACTGAGTGCCCTCATGACTAAGCGAGGGAGCTCTTGGTCTGACGGTATTCTAAGTATTTCATCGATTCTTTGCTTTCGTAACGCTACAAATGATGCGATATCGGGACGTTGCACAACGGCCGCGGTTAAGGTCTTCAGCGAAGCCTGTATATCACCAATAAGATCCAGCACCACCGGATAATGAGCATCAGTTTCCGCAGGAACCGTGTGAATATTCAGCACCTTGCGAGACGAATCCTCATTCCACACGACGGGATCATATTCGATTAGATCATAGCCAACAGCGATTACCAAGTCCGCTTCCAACAGAGGAAGCAGACGATCCGACCCTGTTGTCCCTCCTACGGCAAACAAGTTATTAGGATGATCGAATGGCAAAATGCCTTTCGCCATATACGTATGAACTAACGGCAGGTTTGCCTTCTCTACAAATTTCAGCAGCGGCACCGCTGCATGACTGCGGATAACCCCGTTTCCTGCAAGAACAATAGGTTTTTTTGCTTCCGCTATAAGCGATGAAGCATGAGACAGTGATGTCAGATCAGGGCTGGAAGTAGCCTGTCTTTTTATAGGAAGAGGAGAAGCTTCGATCTCCTCCTTCGCGATATCCACAGGTAGCTGCAGATGAACAGCACCGACTGATTCCGCCGATGCAAGAGCAAAAGACTTGCGAATGATCTCCGGAATGGTTGATGCCGAGACGATTTGCTGATTGTATTTGGTTATTCCGTTGAATAGTTGTATCGTGTCTATATTCTGGTGCGATTCTTTATGAAGACGAGTCGTTGCCGCCTGACATGTTATTGCGATCACCGGAGAGTTGTCAAGATGAGCGTTGGCGACACCAGTAATAAGATTCGTTGCACCAGGC
Organism: Paenibacillus sp. P3E; assembly: GCF_001909045.1. Taxonomy (NCBI): domain Bacteria; kingdom Bacillati; phylum Bacillota; class Bacilli; order Caryophanales; family Paenibacillaceae; genus Paenibacillus; species Paenibacillus sp. P3E. The sequence continues at coordinate 19,145 of NZ_LVWH01000221.1, forward strand.
CCGAGCGTAGCCAGGCATACACCAGGCTTTCCTGTCAGCCTGCCGTAAGCATCCGCCATAAAAGCGGCTCCTTGTTCATGTCTAGTCAGCACAAATCGTATCGAAGATCGCGCCAATGAATCCAAAAGATCAATGGTTTCTTCACCTGGGATTCCAAATATATATTCGACCCCTTCCGCTTCCAGACAACGCACTAAGAGATCGCTAGCCTTCATTTCGCACCTCCAGATGAATTTATCGAATAGTTTGGAGCTGGCTTATCAAATGGTTATCCAGCAGCCGGACTTTATTCTCGTTGCTTTTAGAAAAAGCCGCAAGACGGGCCGCCATGTTGGGCCACCGATCCGTGATGCTGTGCGCCATTCGCCGTGAAAATTTCCAGTCGAACCCCGTCTGGGTCCTCGAAGAAAATCCCCCCGGATTTACTTCCTTCCTGGTGCGTTACAATATTGTCATAGAGAAACGGCGTACGGGCTTCCTTCAATTTGCCTTCGAATCGCTGAACCTCTTCAATAGAATCCACTTCAAACGCCAAATGGTGTAGGCCAGGAGTGTTCGTAGAGAAGCGCCCCTCACTTTGCTCCCACAAGGTGATTAGATTACCGCCCGTTTCTTTCCCGAGAAAAGCGTATTTACGCTGGTCTTCAAAAGATGCCGTTTTTACGACAAGTCCGAAAACGTCGGTATAAAAGGCGATAGATCTTTCAAGCGATGTGACATTGATACCTACATGGCCAACATGAAAATTTGTCATAAATAATTACCCCCCTTATTTTTGTTGTAATACCTATATGTATAGTAATATAGGTATTTCATTTTGTCAATTATCCTTCTTCAGTATTCAGTAAAACATAAAATACCTGCAGCTACTGCCGCAGTGTGGAACCCTTTGTCACTCGAGTCTTGCTCGAATGATAATTTTCAACTTCAAACCTACCCATAGAACTACAGGAATAATGATTTGAAATACCGTAGCATAGATTGCATAGGTTTCCGGGAAGCGGATGATTTCAAGTTGATTTTGAAACATAATCATCGTGATGGACCACACAATCAATCCAACTGGGAAAAGGTAAAACGTGGAGCTTCCATTCCCGGTTATCTTGGAGGCAATCCTAGTTAGAATATAGTACTCAAGAGAAAACTTGATGATCGCAGTCGAGAACCACGCAAGTATAACTAGAGATTCAATGCGAATTTGCGCGTTGCCCATGGTCAAAACGCCGGACGCCACCGCTCCCGGTATGGAAACATATCGCAAATATTCACCCAAAAAACCGACGAAAACAATGTATTTGATCAGATTCGTCGTCATAATACCTAGTACCGGAAAAAGATACCTTTTTATATTTGTTCTGATTTCCGCACAAATTTGAGGTACTAGCAAAAATAGCAAAATTTCACCGGAGGAATTAGTGGAAATTGAGAAAAATTCCTGAAAAAGGGGTTTCCATCCTTCATAAAACAGAGGAAAAAAATAATCGGCTTCAATATCTTGTATACTAAATATGAGAATAACTATATTGGTCAACAAGCATAACGTAGAAAAGAAAACACTTAAGTGGAGAATGGTCCTGATTCCACCTTGAATGCATATCAGCAAGATGGGAATGACCAATAGAGCGGCAACGAATTGCGGAGTCTGCTTCGGTAACATTATATTCCCAATTGTTCCCCAAACGATAGCTAAGTCCTTACCGATCATCAGCAGGACAAAGATCCCGTAAACATAGATCATCAGTTTGGATATAACCCTGCCAAAAGCCAAACGGATCAGATCAAACAGATCATCATGTTCATCACCGAAACGCAAGATCGACCGGTAAAGCGCAAGCAGTGCTAATATCCAAATTCCCCCAAGTATGATCGCCCCCCCTTGATCCTGAGGCCGATTCATTAAACTAAAAGGGATCAATGCTGCAGTTCCGACGCAAACTCCATAGGTTAGGAATGAATCGGAGCCCAAATTAGCTCCTGTTCTCATTTCATGCACCTCCAAAAATGAAGTGGGAAAGCGGTTTTACAAAACGGGTCAAGTAGGTGCTAACGGAAATGTTGGCGTTAAGCAAAGCGACGATAAACAATATGATAGCCAGGCAGGACATGACCCAATCCCCCTTACGGCTGCCGGAATGTCGTGCATATATGCTGCGTAAAATAACCAATCCAATAATTGCAAGCAGCGTAATCAAACCTGTTTTTATCATCAGTTGTTCGCCCCTCAAATATGCAGTCCCACATTCTTAATATGAATCTTCATACGATAAGCAATATCGATATCTGGCAAAATCGTATCCCAATCCTCATTATGTTTTTTCCAATAGGAGGGCCGATATCGGTACAGATGGTCGGCAAGTCCCAATACGTCGGATCGATATCGTGTGTTGACTTTATGTACAAGCTCGGTAAGCTTGGAATTCATTTTTTGCGATAACAGCTCTTCCATCCTCGCAATGTCGTCTGGCGAGACAACAGCCCCAAGCTTTGACTTGTAGACGTCAAAAGTAAGATTACCCTCATAAATGAACTTGGGCCGAACCCCCGTTATTCGGGAAACCAGATTCAATTTGCTGTGGCTGATGATGAATTCTACCGGCTCTCCATTGTATTCTACCGTAACATGTACATTCGATTTCTGACGATTCAATAGAGCGACGAGGGCCATTTCCTCTTCATTCAGATAACCCTTTAGCTTCCCGTGGCTCAAAATCGCAACGCCGGAAACCGCAAGACGCTTCTTGCCTTCGGATTCGACAGTATCCAGCAGGGTAATAACAATGTCTTGAGGTTTGCCAGATGCCTCTTGGAGAAATTGCACTGCTTTAGCTTGAATGCCTTGACGGTCGACTAGCTCTGTTATGGAGGTAGAGATAGACTGTTCCTCTACTGCCGTTGATTTCAGAAGCTCATGCGCAGTGCTTTTGGAAGCTACAATATATGCGCCTCCGCGAATGGAACGGGTACGTAAAAATTCGGAAATTATATCCGTGATTCCTTTTTGCATCATTTTTTCGCCAAAAACCAAGACTTTATTATGTAAAGGCATCACTTCTTTGGGGTGTATCCCACTTTGTCTAGTCATGGCATCTGATATTGTTTTACCCTCTACCGATTCGAGAAAATATTTCGGAGATCCTCCACCTGTTTGACTGCTTCCTTCCTTTTGTATGTTAAGCAGCTCGGTCGTTACGGTAACTCCCTTCTCTTCCTTATCCATGCCTACTGACAACGTGATGGCCAAATCCTCAATTTGAGTCCCGTTATCGCAGCCGATCAGAATGGTAAGCGCCAGGATTACAACCCCTTTCCTCAATGCAATCCCCCCTCAGTCTTTCTTTTGGACCGAATTTATAAACCAAGCTGCAGTGGACTTTCCGTGCACTTTACTGGTCAGGCTCATGTAAGGCTTTCCGAATGATGTCGTGTTAATAAAGTGAGCGGCGATGACGGAAAAGCCCATGAGCAGTCCCGGCAGACCCGCAAATGTAGCTACAGCTAGCAATGGAAATCGCAGCAATCGGGTTGACGTACCAAAGCTGTATTTTGGTACGATATATGAGGCTATCCCAGTAAAGGCCACAACAATGATCGTAGGAGCGGATACAAATCCTGCTTGAACGGCTGCTTCTCCAATAACAAGAGCACCAACAATACTTACAACCTGTCCGACATTTTTGGGAAATCTTATCCCTGCTTCCCGCAGCACTTCGAATATGAACTCCAACAGCAATATTTCCAAAATCAACGGATAAGGAACACCGGATCTGGATGAAGCGAAGCTGATTAACAGTTTGGTTGGAATCAATGCCCAGTGATACGTTGAGATGGCGAGATATATGGAAGGCAAAGTGATCGAGAGTACAAATGCGAATAATCGAAGAAGTTTTACGACTGCGCCAAACACAGGCATTTCATAGTAATCGTCAGGACTTTCCATGAAATTCAAAAAAATAGCCGGGAGCAGAATCGCATCCGGTGTTCCGTCAACGAGAATAACGATTCGACCTTCCATGAGATTACATACAACGGTATCGGGACGCTGTGTATGTTGAATAATCGGAAGGAATTTTAGCTTACGTCTGTCGAGAGCTCTCTCAATCAAGCTTGAATCCGTTATGAAGGGAACATTCATGCTTTCGATTTGCCGTATAATGCCCTTGACCAATTCTTTATCTGCAATGCCGTCGATATAGTAAATTTCCACAGGGGTATGCGAGTAACTACCTAAGGTGACAGATTCGATTCTTAACTGATCCGTCTTCAGCCGTTTTCTTATTAAACTCCGATTAGCTGACAAATCTTCAACAAAACCGTCTTTCGGCCCCCGTGTTGTAACTTCCATCTCAGGTTCCATAATGCTTCGTTTTTCGAATTTTGCCAATCGAACGTCAAGAAACTGATGATGTATTCTACTGATCAGGATAACCGATCCATTCAGCAAAAGTTGAGGTATATTACCATCGTCTTCTTTTATACCAACACCCAAGGCAGCCAAAGAATCGATGATGTTTTGTAAAGAAGCGCTGCTCGGAGAGAATGTCAGCAAAGGCTTAACAACCGATTCCTGACAGAGCTGTAGATCGACAATCCCTTCAATATACAACAAGCAAATATCATGATTTAGAAGATACCGCACAATCAGATCGGACGGATGCTGCATTGCGTCTTCAATTCGGTTTACCCTTGCAAGTAACGAATCCATTTCCATTATGTTCACCCAAGGACATTATGTCCCAGAGCAACTTAGACTATGCATAAGCGGCAGCCCCCACCTTGTTTACAAGATGAGGGCTGTTTCTCACAGATATAGATTTGTTAGTATTTACATACCCGGCATGTCAGCGGTAACAACTCCGACCACGGAAGCAACTTGTCTAGCACATTTTGATCTTTGGGATCGAGCAATGGCCTGTTGCTCTTCAACTTCGTTATGTCTTTCCTGTAGTAAATACTACGAAATCGTTGCAAACAACCTCCATTCCAAAAACGATTTTTTTGAAAGGTCGTTGAGATCTGGTTTTATCTTGATTCCTTTACGCAATATACCTCGATATTTGCATCATTCTGCTTATAAAGGCTGTGCCGATTATTCTCCACTTTATAACATTTTTAAACTAACCATGCAAAAGGCCGCCCAGTCATTAATTGGCAGCCTTTTGCATTAGAACCTTATCACAATCCTAATTAAATTGTCATTTATTAAGCACATCCGCGTATTCAGGGGTACGATCAAAACGTCCCCCGGCGAACGTACATAAGGGTAAAATTTTTACGCCGTTTTCCCGCGCATGCTCCACCATAGCTTTAAGTAGCAAATCGACAAATCCTTTTCTTCCGTAAGCAATCTCGACCAAGGTGGTGTTCTACATTAACCACACTCCTGCCCTCTTCCTTTGCTGGATATTCGTTGTCCAGGCGCCCATACGTCAGTGCTCCGCCTAATGTTTCAATATGCCGAGCAATTGCATCCGTATTATCGCCATCGGGGTTAACCTAATGAATAACTTTTACTGGCCATGAAATATTAACTTGTTTTAATAAACCGAACGGTTTATACTAATACAAACAGTACAGAAAGTGAGGAAAGTTTAATGAAAAATTTAACTCCCCCATTCACTCGCGAAACGGCGATCCTAAAAAAACGTATGGCAGAAGACAGCTGGAATAGCCGTAAATTCCATTGGCCTCTCGGTTCGCGTCCTGCTGATCATCCAAGCTTAAGCGAGTTAAACCTATGACTCGTACTGTTTTTGAAAAATCTGATGTCATCCCTCTCGTTACTGAGGTATTTCGTGAATTAGGTTATGAAGGTGCATCTATAAGTAAAATTACAGCCCGTACGCGTCTATCCAAAGGAAGCCTATATTATTTTTTTCCGGGTGGAAAAGATGAGATGGTTGCTGAAATTCTTACTCACATTGATCAATGGTTTATCAAGAACATTTTTGAACCGCTCGAAAAGAATGAACCCCGAGCAGCCATTGATCATATGTGGCAAGCGGTCGATACTTATTTTCAATCTGGACAGCGTATATGCCTTATGGGTGCATTCGCTTTGGACGGAACAAGAGATCGATTCGCTACTGTAATTCGGCAATATTTTATGAGATGGATTGAAGCCTTAAGCGCGGCACTAGTTCAAACAGGGATCTCTAAAGAGACTGCTGATCAAATTTCAGAGGAAGCAATTGCTAGTGTTCAAGGGGGGTTGGTTCTGAGTAGGGCGCTCAATGATGAATCCTTTTTTGAACGTACGTTGGCCAATCTGGCACAGCGAGTCTCAACTTATCATCGTCGTAACTAAAATGCTTACAATATTATATCGTAACTTCGGGGGTTTTCTGCAGGCATCCAACCACTGTCCGATGCTACATCTGGCTGATTTATAGTGGAGCGCCACAAATGTTCTTATTTATATTAGTGCCGGTTAAATGGGAATAATACGCGCAACGCTATTGATTCAAACAAAAATAAAACTAACGGAGTGATTTTACATGGCTAAACTAAATGTAGGCGAAGAAAATGCACAACCAATTGAACTGTATTATGAAGATCATGGTGCGGGAAAACCAATCATTCTGATTCATGGCTGGCCCTTGAGTGGACGATCCTGGGAAATGCAAGTACCTGCCCTGATCGAAGCAGGTTACCGTGTGATCACGTATGATCGTCGTGGATTCGGTCAGTCTTCCCAACCTTGGGATGGTTATGAATATGATACCTTTGCTTCGGATTTGCATAAATTGATTTTGCACCTTGATCTGCGCGATGCTACACTAGTCGGGTTCTCCATGGGTGGCGGCGAAGTAGCACGTTATGTGGGAACCTACGGAACAGAACGCGTTTCTAAAGCCGTATTTGCTGGAGCGGTTCCTCCTTACCTCTATTTAACCGAGGATAATCCTCAAGGAGGATTGGATGATGCAACGATTGCAGAATTTCAAAATGGGGTAAAATCGGATCGTCTGGCATTCCTGGATGGTTTCACAAGTGGCTTTTTCGCTGCTGGAGAACGTACAGACCTTGTGAGCGAACCATTCCGTATTTATAACCGGGATATTGCTGCTCTGGCTTCACCTAAAGGCACGTTGGATTGCATTGCTGCCTTTGCCCTTACCGATTTCCGACAGGATTTGAAGAAATTTAACATTCCAACACTGGTTATTCATGGTGATTCAGATGCCATCGTGCCTTTGGAGGTGAGTGGACAACGTACCCATGAATCTATCCCTGGCAGCCGTCTGGTGGTTGTCGAAGGTGGACCACACGGATTTAATGCGACCCACCATGAACAATTTAATTCAGCTTTAATTGAATTCTTGCAGGGTTAAGGTTACTTCATTATAAGGTACGAAACAAAAGAGCAGAATGCCCCATATGAAGATGGGGTGTTCTGCTTGTATTTCATATGATAATTGGAAAAGACTTGTTACTGATAAGATAAAAGTATCACAATCCGACAATTCTCTTTTAGCTATTGTATTGCCCAATTATAG
>NZ_LVWH01000222.1:0-26442 GCF_001909045.1 Paenibacillus sp. P3E
AGGAATTATCCGGTATTAGCTACCGTTTCCGGTAGTTATCCCAGTCTAGAGGGTAGGTTGCCTACGTGTTACTCACCCGTCCGCCGCTAAGCTTACCCCGAAGGATAAGCTCCGCTCGACTTGCATGTATTAGGCACGCCGCCAGCGTTCGTCCTGAGCCAGGATCAAACTCTCCAAATTGGTATTTAGAAAGAGCGATTGCTCATTTTGAAACATCTGACGAGAATAAAATATTCTCTATTTTTGGATCTCACTTGCGTGAAATCCCACTCACTCGTTGTTCAGTTTTCAAAGATCAATGTCTCGTTTTTACTTCCTCACCGCGTCTCAGCGGCGACCTTTATAATATATCACAGCTCTTAAGTATTTGGCAAGTGTTTTTTTGAAAAAATGTTTTTTCCATCTTTTCTTGCCGACGGCTACTCTTCAACACATTGAAAAGGAGCGCGAGATATAATGTATCACAGCGGCTCCCTTTTAGTCAACCTATTTAATTAAAATCACTTTTCTAATGTTTAGACTGGGAATAACGTCCTCCCCATGCATACTTGGATAGCTCCTTCTGCGGGGCAAAACGCGCATACATCCGGAATACAGTTTTATATCGATTGGCTATGGCATGTCTGATATTTTGGTCCAAGCGTTGATCACTTAAATCAAGGAGCATTTCATCAAGCTCTTTACGAAGAACATAATCCAGCTCCTTGCACTCTTTTTCATTGAACAACATTCCCAACATATGCTTGGCCTCCTTCATCAAATTAAATTCGACAAATTCTTAAATGCTGCTACTTGTGCTAAAGAAGATAGTCCATGAGTTGGGGAAAGCTGCGTTAGATATCCACTTACACTAGATTAACCGGAGCAATAACCATAATTATTAAAATATACTGCATGGCCATCTTCCAAGCTCGAGCATATTGCTTTACCTTTCTGTCCCCGGAATGAAAGGCTTTAATGTTATGCTCAATTCTCTGAATTTTTATGATAACAACGAAAAAGTAATTGTGCTTTCAATGATTGCGGCAATAAACAGCAGAATAACAATCCATATGGAGGCTCTTAGAGTTTGGCGCATAAAGGCCGGCCACGCACCGCTCCTCTGTTCTCTCGTGGCAGCTGAACTGAACAAATCGGAGATTACATTCCAGCCAAACTGCAAACCAAACGCGCAGGCGATAATGATCGCCGGGATTTCAATAATCCCATGCGGCAGCAGTCCTTTAACGATAAGGTCAAACATATCTAGTCCCTGCATGGCTGACAAATGAATCAGATAACCGATCACTCCACCATTAATCAATAAAAACACTGCAGGCAATATTCCGAATATAGCGCCTAAGAAGATAATGAGCACTCCTTTGATGCTGTTGTTCAGAAATATAAATTGAAAAAAGCTCCATTTCGGATGTGAGGACTCTTTAAGGCTGCCGCTGATTTTACTCAAACCCTCCAACTGATCGGATAGAAGCCTTTGCAGACTGCCAGTGCCAATCCAGCCAATAATCCCTCCCGCCACAAATAATAAAAGAGCGAGTAATACTGCTTTGCGAATTGCGGATACATCTCTGGCGAAAGCGGGGAAAGACAGCATAATTACCTCCTGAACGTATGTTGGACATATATAAGGTCATAAGCGCCCTGTACGAGCATACATTTAGAACAAACAAGCATTTCGCATGGGAGAGGAGCGCTAACAATATGAATTCATTTTATGTATTCAGCGGCAAAAAGATAAAACGGTTCATCTATATCTTTGCCGCTGCGCTTCTTGCTGCCGGTGTCGTTTATGTCGAGAGAGGCAATATTACCGTTTTTTCGGAAACAGCCCCTTCCGCCATTTACAGCGTACCGACAGAGAAGAAGCTCATCGCCTTAACGTTTGACATCAGCTGGGGAGAGAAACGGCCTGGACCGATTCTGAAGGTGCTTGAAGATAAAAAGGTAGATAAAGCGACCTTCTTCCTCTCATCTCCCTGGAGCAAAACACATCCGGAAATTGTTACAAGCATTAAAGACGCTGGTTACGAAATCGGCAGCCATGGCCACAAGCACGTCAATTACAGCACCTTGAGTAATGAAGAAATCAAGACCCAGATTACAACTGCCCACACTGTACTGACTGAATTGACCGGCAAAGAGCCTAATTTGATCCGGATGCCGAATGGTGATTTTGACAAAAGGGTACTTCAGGTTGCAAGCGATCTGGGGTACAAGGTGATACAGTGGGATACAGACTCGCTGGATTGGAAAAACATCGGTGTGGATAATATCGTGAAACGTGTGACCAGCAAGGCACATCCCGGTGATATTGTGCTTTTACATGCGAGTGATTCCTGCAAGCAGACCCATGAAGCCCTTCCGCAGATTATTGATAACCTCCGCAGTCAAGGCTATGAATTTGTAACTGTATCCGAACTAATCAGCCAAAGCAGTGCTGAGGGCAAGGAAGTCCGTGATTCCGCTATGCTCAATGAAGGTTTGGAAGATGCTGCCGGCATGTAAGATCTAAGTTTGTTTTTCGCTGTCCTTCTGTTGCCCAAGGTGAATATCCTAGTGCCGCGGAGAAATGAGTTCTGAAATATCAGGTGTGGGAGTATCCAGCTTTGGATAGCTCAGATCCAGACTCTCCAGGGTCTTGACAACAATGGCTAAAGCCAAATAATTGCGGTACCAACGGTGATTGGCAGGAATCCAATACCACGGTGCATTATCGGTACTGGTCTCCTTAAAGACATCTTCATATGCTTCCTGATAATCGTCCCAATACTCCCGCTCCTGAAGATCACTTGCATCAAACTTCCAGTGTTTGGTCGGGTCCTGCAGCCGTTCCTGGATCTTTTCTAGCTGCTTATCCTTGGAGATGTGCAAAAAAAGCTTAATTATCGTTGTTCCCTCTTCCGCCAGCATGGCCTCAAACTCACGAATGTAGCGGAACCGACGTTTCATTTCTTCTTTTTTGAGATTGTCGTGCACCCGGGGTACCAGAACATCCTCATAATGAGAACGGTTGAATGCGGCGATGTAACCCTTGGGAGGTGTCTTCATGTGCACTCTCCACAGGAAATCGTGGGCTTCCTCCTCCAAGGAAGGTTTTTTGAAGCTGGTGACCATAAATCCTTGTGGATTAATGCCGGAGAAAATATGCTTGACCGTTCCATCTTTCCCGCTGGAGTCCATTCCTTGAAGAATGACCAGTAGTGAGTGCTTTTTCTGGGCGAAAAGAATATCCTGCAGTTCGGCAAGACGCTCCTTGAGCTTTGCCATTTCGGCCTCTGCCTCTTCCTTTGATTTAAAGTCCCCGCTCTCTTCGGGATCGAGTTTTTTCAGGACAGATTCATTTTTGTCTTTTATCATATAGCGCTTGATGTTCATATATACCCTCCTAGTCGTTTCAATCGATTTTTAGTTATGTACGCTGTTCTTAAAGATTAACCTGCTGCTTCTGTTTTTAATCTTATCAAGTAGAAACAGCTACGCCATGCTATTCAGGCTGGTATCCTTTTTTTACAAAACCCCGACTTCTCATAACCGAGGAGCGGGGTTGTTTACTGCATATTTTATCATTGTTTTGGCTTAAGGATCCGGTGGAGCATCAAGATTTGGAATGCATTACAGGCAATGAGCGGGACCACAATAAAAACAGTGGCACTGTCTACTCCTATGCGGAGTACTCCAATGATCTCCACTATGGTAATGGCTGTCAAAAAGAAAAATGTCGGAATCCAGGCTGATCTGTTCGTGCTCCGTACTTTGAAATAGGCCACGATAATCGCAGTAAGCAGAATGCCGATGCCCAAAAGCAAATCAGAGACTACATTTCTGCCTCCGCCTACAAAAGTACGCAAAAAAATCAGTTCGAGCAGGGCAAGCAGAGACAGTATAATCTGGATATATTGCCATGCCTTTCGCGGGAACACCCCGATTCCCATATAATTCAGAATCAGATACGCAAAAAAACCTAGTTGAGCGTAAACGCTCACAAGCATGCCGTAGCCTAGAAGGATCAGCGGATAGATTAATGAATCGGCTGTGCTTTTGAAATCAATTCCACCGTTAACAACTTGCAGTAAAAGTCCGGCAATGACGGCCCCTCCCGCCCCGATCAGAAGCGTGGTCCAGAATAAATAAAACCATTTCCTTATACTCAGCCTTTTCACCTCCCACACGTCAGATTTATTTTACCAAGCTTACCGTCAAAAAACCATTCCAAGCGCAACATAAAAGCTTACCTCTGCGGCATACTACATGCAGGAATCCCATAAAGGAGGGCAGCGCCAATGAAGTGGAGGACTTTGTGGACTGGGAGCTTGTTGCTCAGCATGGTTATCACCCTAACGGCTTGTGGCAGCGAACAGAGCAGTTCCTCTTCCGGACAGGTCAGTTACAAGGAAATGAAGACAATGGTTGTAGATATATTGAAAAGCGAAGAGGGAAAGAAAGCAGTGCAGGAGGCATTGTCTGCTCCAAGCTCCGGCTCTGAGGGAAGCAGCTCCAGCGGCCTGAGTATGAAGATGATGCCAATGCAAACCAACGAGCAAATCAGAGTTGCGGTAAAGGATACCATCACTGCACCGGAGTATCAGAAGGAAATTGAAAAAATCATGACAGATCCACAGTTCGCAGGAGATTTCGCAAAAGCAATTAATTCACAAAACAAAGAGCTCCACCTTCAGTTGATTAAAGATCCAACATACCAGAAGTCCGTTGCTGAAATCATGAAATCACCTGAAATGATGAAGATGTTCCTTGATCTTACCAAAACCTCTGATTACCGCAAACAATCCATGACCATCATGCAGGAAGCCATGCAAAATCCATTATTCCGAATGGAGGTACTCGATCTCCTTAAGACTGTAGTTCAAGACGAATTGCAGCCTAAGGTTGAAAAGAAGGATTCAGGTAAAGAGAAGGGAAGCAGTGGAAACAAAGGCAGTGATGATTCAGGATCCTGATTCAAAAAAAGAGGCCTTCCTATTACACGGAACCGGCCTCTTTTGGTTATTTACACACACTATTCGTATTTGGAAATCAACTTGTCAGCCATCTCAGCGAACAGCTGTGCGGTTGCTGTCTCCGCCTTGTACACAGACGGCGAGAAATCCGGTTCGGATATATGATTATCCGGTGCGCCCAGAGGAATCTGGGCAAGCAGCTCCGTATGAAGGGTTTCAGCCAATCTCGCTCCGCCTCCCCGGCCAAAGATGTAATCCTTCTTTCCGCAGGAAGAACACTCATAATAAGCCATGTTCTCAATGACCCCAAGAACCTCATGATCGGTCTGCAGCGCCATAGAGCCCGCTCTCGCCGCTACAAATGCCGCGGTTGCATGAGGGGTAGTAACAATGATCTCCTTACTGTGCGGCAGCATCTGATGGACATCAAGTGCTACGTCACCCGTTCCAGGCGGCAAATCAAGCAGCATATAATCAAGCTCACCCCAGCCGACATCGCTGAAGAACTGGCGAAGCATTTTGCCAAGCATTGGTCCCCTCCAAATGACAGGGCTATTCTCACGGATAAAAAAGCCCATAGACATGACTTTTACTCCGAAACGTTCGACAGGAATAATAGTTCCTTCTTCTACAATCGGGCCTTCTTCAATCCCCATCATATCGGGAATGCTGAAACCATAGATGTCAGCGTCAATCAGTCCGACCTTTTTGCCTTTTCTGGCCAATGCCACTGCCAAATTAACGGTGACTGTCGATTTGCCTACTCCACCCTTGCCGCTGGCAATCGCGATGAACTTCACACCTGAGTTCTCATTGATCAGCTCATGCCCCTCAAGACCCGCTGCGTGTCCTTTTAACGGTTCGCCTTGTTCTTGCACGGTATGGTCCTCCGAGCTCTCTCCGCGAAGAATAGCACGCTCATAATCTGTGGCATCACGCAACCGGATATGAACATTGCCCGCTCCTCCCTCATCCAGCAAGAGGCGAACACTTTGTTCAAGCTCCATACGGCTTTTCTCATCGGTATCGAGACATACGAGCGATAGTGAGATTCGGTCCTCTTTGACCATGATATCGCGAATCAGCTGCAATTCGATAAGGCTTTTCCCGGATTCCGGGTCAGTAAGCGGCTGCAATAATTCCTGAATTTGTTCCCTGGTCAGCATGGAAAGCACCTCTATTTCCTCTCCGGACGGGTAAGGTACCGGTATTTTTGATTTATTATACCATTACCCTTCCGCAAAAGCGTAGTAACTACTCAAGACCGCTCAGAAACGTATCTCAGAATCCCCCGGTAGATGCTGGTAGCAACCTTTCGCTGGTAGACGTCATCCCCAAGTAAAGCCGACTCCTGAGGATGGGAGAGGAAGCCTACCTCTACAAGTGCTGCAGGCATTTTTAATGCTTTCAGCAAATACACGGTATTCACAGTCTTCGCAACCCGGTCCGTGTTCTCAAGTGTGGTTCTGAGCTCATCCTGTACAAAGCCCGCCAAAGCTTTATTCCCTTCGTTGTTCGGGTAATAGAAGGTCTGCGCTCCGCTCCAGCGTCCTGAAGGCACACTATTCATATGCACACTTATAAACAAATCTGCCCCCTTCTCCTCTATACTTCTTACCCGTTGCTTCAGGTCTTCTGTCTTGCGCTTAGAGTAGCCTTTGGTATCTTGCTGGGCTAAGTCATAATCGCCTTCCCGGGTCATGATCACTATCGCTCCTGCCTGCTGTAAATAATCCCGCAGGTATAAAGAGACTGAAAGATTGATATCCTTTTCAATCAAGCCATCCCGGCTGACTGCCCCCCCATCAGGGCCTCCATGCCCTGCATCAATAGCAATTACTTTTCCTGACAATGGCAGGCTCCAGTAATTCAGCGTCTTGGCAGTTGGCATATCATAAGCAATAATGCCGATCATTATTACCAGCAAAACAGCACCTACCATGCTTTTTTTGATGCTGCTCCATGTGATCCAGACCGAGACTTTCCCTTGCTTCCGGCCAGACATAACAAAGACCCCCTCGTCCCGATAGATTCTACTCATCTATATGGGACAAGAGGGCCAAATAGTACTGGCTATTAGGATTGGGCAGTGACTTCTGCGGACATTCCCTCAATAAGAATTTCTGCTACCTCTGGACGCGTAAATTCCGGAGGCGGGCATTTCCCATCTCTTAGCAACGCGCGCACTTTCGTGCCTGACAATGTCAAATGCTGATCGCTTGGATGTGGGCAGGTCTTACTTGAAGCCATGTTACCGCATTTCACACAGAAGAAACTGTGTTCAAAGAACAATGGGGTAATTCCTAACTCGTCTGCTGTGAAATTCGAAAAAATTTCTTGGGCTTCATAAGTGCCGTAATAATCACCTACACCCGCATGATCCCGGCCGACTATAAAATGGGTGCAACCGTAATTTTTACGAACCATCGCATGAAAAATCGCTTCCCGCGGTCCGGCGTAACGCATTGCAGCAGGGAATACACCCAAAAAAGTGCGGTCTTCCGGATAATAGTTATCCAGCAGTGCAAGATAGCTTTTCATGCGTACATTGGCTGGAACATCATCAGACTTCGTTTCTCCTACCAGAGGATTAAGGAACAGCGCATCCACAACCTCCATTGCACACTTCTGAATGTACTCATGTGCACGGTGCACCGGGTTGCGCGTCTGAAAGCCTACAACAGTTCTCCAACCCTTGTCCGCAAAAATTTGACGTGTCTCGGCCGGATCAAAGTAAAATTCTCCGAACTTCTCCGGCTGCGGACGATTTAGAACGGTAATGGGTCCACCAACATAAGTTGTTGGCCTAGCCAGCAACTTGCTCACACCTGGGTGTGCAGGATCCGTTGTTTTGAACACATTCTGCGCTTCAAGCTGCTGATCTACACTATAAATACTTTCAATATCAAGTAATCCATAAATAACTCCGTCGTCCTCACCAATCAGTGAGACCCTGTCACCTACCGCAAGACCTGAAACCACTTTATCTTCCACAGACAAAGTAACAGGTATACTCCATACCGTGCCATTTGCAAGACGCATGCTTTTGACTACAGAGTGGTAATCTTCTTCATTCAGAAAGCCTATGAGCGGAGAAAATGCACCTACCCCGATCAGATCCAGATCTGACAAAGTCCAAGTGTTTAAGGTAATCGATTTGTGACCAGAAGCCTGCTGAAGCAGTTCTTCTCTCTGTGTCCCTTCAGCTACACGCTGGATCAGTGTCCCTCCATGAGGAAGTATTGAAGTCATCTATGCTCTCTCTCCTTCTGTGCAATTCGAATTCCGTTCTTATTTATGCAATCCGCATTCAGTCTTGTCCGATCCGGACCATCTTCCCGCACGTGGATCTTCACCTGGCATCACCGCCCGTGTGCATTGCTCGCAGCCGATGCTCGGAAAATTACGGTCATGTAAAGGGTTATACACAACATCATTCTCACGGATATAGTTCCATACATCCTCTGTGGTCCAGTTAGCAATCGGATTAAATTTAACAAGACCGAACTTATTATCGTATTCGACTTTTTTGGAATTGGCGCGAGTTGGTGCCTGATCACGGCGAATTCCTGTAATCCAGGCATCATACTGTGAAAGAATCCGGGTAAGCGGTTCTACTTTACGGATCGCGCAGCATTGGTTGGAATCGGTATTCCATAGTGCCTCACCGTACTGAACCGCCTGTTCCTCCGGTGTAATTTGTGGGGATACGCGAACAAACTCCATTCCGTATTTTTCAGCCATCACATCTCTTGTCTCATACGTTTCCTTGAAATGATAATCTGTATCCAGATAAAAAACGTCTGTTGAAGGACTAACTTTCCGAATCATATCAACTAGTACAACATCTTCAGCACCAAAGCTGCAGGCGAAAGTTATATTAGGAAAGGTTTCTACGGCCCAGCGGATGATATCCTCAGGTGCTGAATTCTCCAGCTCCTCAGCCTTCACTCTGATTAAATCTTCTTTCTCCATTAAGTTCATTAATATGCTCCTCCATCCTGGTATCTCATTAAACACTAAAACCTCAATACCCGCTAATTCCAACTAATCTTATATGGAATAGTATAAGGCATTCGGGACCGAAGTCAATGGTTTTATCCATTTTGGAAGAAAGCATCATTAAAAGGCAAAATTAAAGCCCCTGACCCCCAAGGAGGTTAAACTATAGATGAGTAAAATTCTGCTAAACTGGTTCTGTGTTTAGAACT
Source organism: Paenibacillus sp. P3E (assembly GCF_001909045.1). Taxonomy (NCBI): domain Bacteria; kingdom Bacillati; phylum Bacillota; class Bacilli; order Caryophanales; family Paenibacillaceae; genus Paenibacillus; species Paenibacillus sp. P3E. The sequence goes on from NZ_LVWH01000222.1 coordinate 9,167, forward strand.
ATTATTAGTGGAGGGAATATGAATAAAATTAAGTTCTTGGCTGCTGCGTCTATTGCCGCTGTACTGCTTATCGGTGGTTGATCAAATGAAAAACCCAAAAACGCCGAACCTTCAGCGGCTCGGGTAAGTAATCAACGCAAGAAACTAAGACTGCTGACTATTGGACTGTGATTGGCGGATTCTCATGGGCTGATGATTTTGATGGATTAAAAACAACAATTAAAAAGATTGTGGTTTCGGATAAAGTTCCTTTGTCAGATGGCACTTTAGGATCTGCTTAGGTGTAAAGGAACACTACGAAAGAAAATATTCACGACTTACCCGGATCAAGCCGTGTTAGTAACTTCTACTGGCGAACAAATTGATGCAGATATGTCTGGAAGTGAAGATTTGGACTGGGAAATATTTGGAGGTGTGACTAAAGAGGGGAATGTTAATTTTTTTCTTAAGAATGGAAAGGCCCAAGATATAAAATGGATTCTAAAATGGCTTTCCCACAAGGGCGGGAGTTCAGACACAACTCAGGATAACCCCAAAAATTATGACGTAAAAATAGAGTTTTGAGATTTCCACGCCGGCCAACAACTGGCGGGGCTTTTTCATATTCCCAAACGTTTGGGAATTTTACTTATTTCCTTTCAGTCGGGCTGTCAGCCCCAGCCGGTGCAGCACCGTAAATAACCGCGCCTCTGACTTGGTCGCCTTATCTGGCGTGTCAATTACCGGCTGACCATTGAGCACTGAAGGTGTATCATGCAACGCCTGAATAGCTTCTAAGGACCATGCTGGCGGCGTGGTATCCGTCAGCTCCATTACCGCTGTCTTTAACTCCTTGATCTCTGTGGCTTGCTCTAAGGCTTGATCCTTGAGCACATCTTTGCTCTTGGTCAGTCCTTCAACAACTGCCGTCAGATTCTTAACCTCAGACTGCAGCGCGGCCAACTCCTGTTTTTCTGCTTGGGACAATTCGTCCGCCTCCTCTTGAACTTTATTAATAACGGCATACGTTGCTTGTACCTGTACTGCTGTTGGCACCCTGCCAATCCGCAACTGCGTAGTGGTCAGGCCAAACACCATTTGCAGGTGAGGCAGGTCCGTAAAGGTCCGCCACTCACCGCCCCACTCAAATCCAAGCGCCTTTGCCTCTTCAACCACTTCGGACCAATCCGGCAAGCTGTCTTTGTCACCATCACGCAGCGTATCCCATGAGACGGTACGCTCGTCCGGAAGCAGCAGTGCGAAATCAATCGCCCAGCCGAAATTATGATTGCTGTATCCGCCCCGGGCATTGGTGACTTTTTGCATGGATGGCTTGGCCTTTACGTGAGACAGGCCGGCCTTGTTCAACTCATCCTGAGTCCGACCTTGAGCAAACAGGTCATTTTGCTCAGGAATTGTGCGCAATCCCTGAGTAATGACTATATTTACTACCCGGGCATAACAGCGCTCAATCAGCGCCGTTGCCGCAGCCTTAACAACCGGCTGCAGCCCATCCAGGCGTTTTGCGGATTTAGCTTTTACTTGCTCCAATGTGAGCGCCATTACTCATCACCGCTCTTTTTGGTCTGCTTGACCAACTGGTTACCATACACAGCCACAGCCCCGCATAGGATGCCCTGCAGGATGCTCTCGGCTGTGAAGCCCATTGTCAGTGACACAATAATAACAGCCACTACTGTAACAGCGTAAATGATTGTCCAGTCCGGCACTCGCGGCGTTTGTTTAAGGATATAACCGACTACCCAACATACAGCCACAACTACCAACAACTCAGGTTTAATAAAGTTAGCTATTGCATTCCATTCCATTACATTCACCCTTTCGATTTTATAACCAGGCTAATAATCGCCAGCAGCACAGCACCGATAATTGTCGTTCCCACCCAGTTCACCAGCTTATCCAGCCGGTCAATTCTAAGGTGGGCCGACTTTGTAGAACTTAACGCCTCGTTTGCTGTTTCCTTTGCATCGAGGATTGAGTCCAATTTATCCTCTATGCTATCAATCTTTGTCTCCAGCCTTGTAAGCCTCTGCACTGTTTCCAACTGCGGATCAGGCATGTCGTAGTTCCCCCTCAACATAAATAGCCCCCGGGGATCCGAGGGCAAAATAAACGCCTCTATGGGCGCCAGCTCTAATCTTTTTGTGGTGTGGCCAAAATCATTTCCAGCTCATCGGCTGTCAGATACTTCGGGCTGAATGTCTGCAACTTAGTCTCTGTGACCTTACCCATGACCCACATATTAAGCAAAAATGGATACATCAATTTCACCTCCCCTCATGTGCGGTTGACTACAAGCCAAAATCAAGTAACGCTAGAATTGCGGCTTCATTGGCTTCAGTCCGCTCCTTCAATGCAGAGAATTGATCGGTTATGGGCTTCTGATAAACTGGTTCAACTGGAGTTCCTGGGTCAGCATTAGGGTCCAGATAAGCAAATTCAAGCTCCTTAGTCTCAGGGTTGACACGGTAGCCAATTGCTTCCGAAAACTCATAGGCATATTGACGATAAGTCAATTCAATCACACCTACTGTCTCCGCAACCCGTTCTGCCAATGCTTTATAAAAAGAAAAATCCTGCTCTCTTGTTGTAGGGATAACGCTGCCAGCCCGCTCCCCGGTGTTAAAGATCACGTTGCCAGTTTCTTTTTCAAAATAGACTTTCATTCCAATTTCCATAATATATGGCCTCCCATTAATTTATTTATCGCCAAGCTCTCCAAAAAGCTGATCGTCCTGCTATGCCAGTTGATATGTTAAATCCACCGTTTCCCCAAGCGTTAGGACTCGTCACGGTGCCAGTCCCTTGTATGTTGCCGGAAGGATTGGTTCCCGCATAACGAACCCAAGTCCACTGAGCATTATCAGAACTAAAATATACATAGGTAGATTGTGATGGCACATCAAACAAATCTAGATAGACAATGGATGGCTTAAATGTTAATCCAGTTACCCATAAACCACCATTCCCGTCAGTGGTTTGAAACCCTTCTGCATACATACGTGGAGTTAAGTTACCCGTGACTCCGAAAACATTAACCCCGTTTCTGATATTTCCCGCGACTAACTCCCCTTCAGCAGCCTGCAGCTGCGTCACGGATACCTTTATTTCCCCGGCACCTGTCCCACCTTTGCGGTAACCTGGGGAAGGGTAAACAGCCAGCCCGCCGTCAGGCCACTGCGCGGCCCCCTGTGCTGGGTCTGCTGTAGAAGTAATTACGGGCATGGCTCCCTGTACGCCTAATATGTTCTTATCTGCCCTAAAGTTTTCGGGCTGTAGATCCGTTGCTTGCGCGGTTACCCAGGAGCTGCCGTCATAGTACCCTGCTGGCGGGCAAAGAAACGCTCTATCACCTGCCCATACTGTGACCTGTGATGCTGGCATATGGTTATTCTCGGCAGACCTGTTCGGCATAGTTCCGGGCTTATTATAATTGGTCTTAGCACTGAAATTCTTCCCCGAAAGTACATTAGAAGGGTCCGCAGTGCCCGGTATATAAAGGGCCATATAATCAACCTTCTTCCGTAATTATTGCCGAAACATAAACGCTATTCACGGCCGATGATCGGGCGACCACCGCTATATTGCTGTAGGCGTTAGCCACCAGCGTTACGGGAATAAAATCGTACTCATTTGCCATATCGTCCCCATACGGCAAGATGACACGGGAATGAGATCCGTTTCCGTCCGAATAATTGACCTCAATTCCGACTTTCCGCACCGCTGCCAAGCGTAAGTAAATCTTTATTGTGTACATGGTTACAGCTCCGGGCGCTGTCACCGTGGCGACGGTTTCCCAGTTAGTGGTAGTAAGCTGGTACTCTTTGACTACTACTCGGTTAGCGGCCACTTCAGAAATCTTTCCAGTATCACTACGGACGGGGAGTGTGCTCGCTGTAGGCAGTAGGCTGGAAGGTCTCCCGTTGAGAAGGGCTGTGTTGAGATTTGCAACCTCTACAGCAGAATGCACTTCAAAAGGAGCGCCCCAGGTGTTGGAGGAAACAATTCTCTCCGCAGATATAGTCCCTCCCGTTTCTGAGAAAACATAGTACGCATCGGTATATCCCGAAGGGATAGCATCTCCCGGTGTAAACTCGTTCACTGCCGCAATGGAGGTGTCATCTCTCAGTCTGGTTAAGCTGATCTTCAGCGCTTGGTTAGTTCCCGCAGCATCCGTAGTGAAATCGTCGTTCCACTCTAAAAACCCAGAACCAGTAGTGTTGACAACTAGGCGTAGTTTAAAGCGGGAGTAACTATTGCTGCCTAATTGCACGATGCTTCCTGTAAAACTGTGGGAGGTATTAACTATGAATGAGGTATTATAGACGGTACTCCCCCGTGTTCCTGCGACATTAACAATAAAGGCAGCTCCCGTGATGTCCCCTGCTTGCGTGTAGAAAGTTACAATTCTACTCCACTGCTTCACTTTTACAGGAGTAAACCAGTGCAGAAGAGTTGCTAAATCTTGTCCCCGGTATCCCCCAACCAGCTCAACATTTAAGCCGGGAACCATTGTGGGAGATGCTACAGAAAATGGGGGAGTTCCTGATGTTACTTGAGATACAAGTTGCTGTGCGTACACGTTATTAAAGGCAGAATCTCCGGCTACGTTCCGGGTTACTACTGTACTAGGCGCGGCGCCACTTGCTGTGTCTGCGGCAGTTAATACCTTTTGCCAAGTTCCCCAGTCCGTTTCTGTGCGGCCTCTGTAAAACTTTGTATATGGTGCAGTCGTTTGGGTGACTTCTTGCGTTAGGTACCCATTACTACCTTGAGACACGTTCATTACTGCCCATGGTGCAGACAGGCCCGGAGCGTTCGGAAGTCCGGTTGCACCATACACCTGATACATACCCGGTTCGATGTAGTCGTTAAAATTGCTCTGTACCAGTCCCTTTATCTTGAATATCCCGTTGCCTACACCCAGCACCCAATTGCCCCATGTGTACCCCTGCCTAACCCGTTCGTAGGTAACAGGGCTGGATGCGGTGCCTACCAGCGCGGTGGCTACCTGATGAACGTACCCCGCCGGATCGCCGGAATGGTTGAAACAATTGATGTACCACCAGTTATCACTTCCGTTAGGTGCATGTACCAAGCCAACACCATCGTAAAACCCAGTTTGATATAAAGTATCCAGATCGTAACCGGTCGGCAAATTTATAGCCTTACCGTCATTACTAGTCAGCTTATGCTTTTGAATGAGATACCCCGACTTGGTTTGGGTGTCATCCGGGATAGTCTGCACAGCTACTGGAAGTGTAGATGCAGCACCACTGTAGGGTGCCCCCATCACAAAGAACGGGAATGTAGTGAGAATTGAGTGCCTACGGATAATCACTGAAAAACTGTTACCATTGGAGTTTAATGCCTCAATGGTTATCACAAAGGTGCTGTTTGCTGAGTTTATTTTAAGGTCGGAGATTACAATTTGATTTCTAACATAACCCGTTACCTCTGTGTACTGTGATGACTGGTTGTCTATGCCACCGGAGGTGTTTGCCACAAGGTCTATGCGTTTTACAACCTTTCCGCAGACAATCCCGTACCCCCATGACCCTGTGACCTCAACCTCGATGTAGCCCGTTAGCTCAGAGAAGGGTACAGAGAAGTCTACCTTCCGGTTAACCTCACCATTGTCAATGCCAAACACATAACGCCGTTCGGAGTATCCGGGAAGTACAATCCCATCAGCCGTAACGTTTTTGCTTGCATCCAGAGCAGCTACACCACCAGCCACTCCCTTTTGCGTCAACGGTATTGATGCAGCAGCTCCTGCAGACGCTCCCGCCGTGGCTGCTGCATTAGCCTTAGCCGTGGCATCTAATGCAGCAGCAGTTATTGCCGCCTCTCTGGCACTATCTGCTTTTGCCTGCGCGCCGGACGTAGTCTCTTTAGCATTCCAAGTAGTACGTTCCGCAGATGAAATATGTCGGGTGTTGTCGTTAACGTGTATTTTGGTATCGGCTAAAGTAATGGCAGGCGTGTCGAAAGGGTTTGCGGTGCCTGTGATTGCTTTGAAATATTTGGCAATCCAAGATAACCATTGAGTAAGTGTACCTGCTAGACCATAGGCAGTAGGAGTAGCTGGGTCGGCTGTACGGTTACCTATTACCGTATCCGAGGCAGATCCCACGTTCCCCGCTCCAGGTGTGATTTCCGCCAATTTCGTTTTTTCTTCGGTAGTATAATCATTAGCAGACAGCCCCTTACCAGCAACTTTGTCCACTTTCACAGCTGCTACAGCGTCCAGCTCAGATTTCAGAGCAAAGACCAAAGATTCATCAATTACTGCGCTGATATTTGCAGCCTTGCCAACGATCACCACACAGTCAATTGCTTTTTCGATGATATCAGTTCCCCCGCCAGCAGCAATGTAATCCGCAGTCACCCCGGCATTAGCATAGGCGTACAAAATCTCTCCAAGGTCAGGGTCCTGAGCAAACACCCCTACTTCCCGGAAGAAAAAACCGCTGGTCACAGTGCCATTGTTCAAAACAGTGCCAATAACCGCCTTGTTGGGGGGCTGTAACTGTGTCCGAGTGATAGGTAAATTCATTTTTTGAGAAATTAACGCATTCAATGCCGGAATAGACTGCCCGTTCAGGGAGCCGTCCCCTATAGCAATCCGCGTATACTTGAGTTGTAAGCCTGCTTGTGCCTTACCCTGTAGTACTAGACCTTTATTAGTCAAGGTCATGCCACCAAATACGGCCATGTTATCACCTTCCTTAAATCGTTATGTGGTCTCCGAAGTGCAAAAAACCGCCGTAATACAGCGGCAGCTCTTCCACTTGGGATATCGTCACGCTGTCCAGCACTGCTGACAGCCGTTTGACTGCATCTACTGCAGCAATAAACTCTTCCGCCCGGGTTGTCGTAACATCCGGGTTATTTGTAAGCACGCGGAAATGATACGGGTCGCCACCGTACTGCCACCACTCTTCCACTGCTCCCTCACCAAACAGGATATCAATCAGATCCTCGACGGCTCCCGGTGTCCCTTTGTGCCGATGAAAAGGGATCGCATTTTTAATCAGCATCCGCTTTTGTTCCAGTGGTAAATCGGGATCGTAATAAGGCGGACTATATTGCCACGCCAGCTCGTCGGTTTCTGCGTCAGACCATTCTTCCGAACGTCCGAATAGATTCAGTGTATTAATCATATCCGTTGTTTTTTGAAGCTGTGTATCCAGCGCGACCGCTGCAGCAGACATAGAAGGATCATGGCGAATGGATGGTGGCAGCAAATCAAGTAAGCTTATTGTCTGAATATTAGTCATCAACCAACCCTCCATAAGTAATTGTCGTCGTGCCTGTCTGAGCAACCTGGGTTGCTGTCAAGACCGTATATACCGGTGCTAATGGCACTACCCGTTGTGCCCCGGCAGCCATGATGCGGCTGATCAGTTCAGATGGATTAATATGCCGCCCAAGCTTGGCCTTTTGCCATAATTGATATGCGGTTACTGCCGCGGAAATCTTCCCTTGGATACTCGAAACCTCCGCAGACCGGCTGCGGCTGATGTAATAAGTCACAGTTGTGTTATAGCTTACTGGCAGCGGTGCGCTCACTGCTACCAGATCTGTCAATGGCCGAATGTCCCTATCCTCCAATTTCTTGGAAATGGAATCCAACACATCCTGACTAGGTATCTCACCACCTGCAAGTAAAGGAACGACCGTTACGCGTCCTTCTGCTGGTGAGTAAGCATGGACATCAATGATTGCGGACGAAGCTGACTTGGTCCAAAACTCATATGCTCCCTGTGGACCAGCTGTTGAATAAGATTCAGGCGCATTTCGAATACGTTCTTTAAAAGCTTCATCCGTTTCTGCAGCGGCTCCACCGGAACTGGTCGTCAGATTGCTCACAGACTGGACAAAAGGAAGCGGGTCCATTAGAACATTAATCTGTCCAGGTAAAAATCCATTCCCTATAGCTCCCGGATCGGAGCATACTGCTGTTGCTAGACCGACCGTCTCACCAGCCGGGATCTCCACATACTCAGTAGTTGAAAAAAATATCGAACCGTTACCACCTTGCGCTCCAACACGTGTTCCTGCAGGGATTGAGGTAGCCGAGGCCAGCGGAATGGATAAAACGAACTGAAGTGTGACAATTGCCGCTGATGCATTCAGCCGCTCCGAACCTTGAAATGCCCCCATGTGGTCGAGGACAGCCCCAGAAGCGTAGCGCAGCAAATTCCCTTTAGCCGTCTGGTTGATAAGCACCTTCTGCTGGATAATGATCGCTGCAAGCGAAGACAAAAAAAGCCGCACCGGATCGGCGGGCTGCAATGTCCGTCCAGCAAGGCCTTCATATACAGTGATCACATCTTGCTGAATGGCAGCGGCGTCCTCTTCAGAAAAGAGGATATCCGGTAGTTCTGCATATTCCAATTACTATTCCTCCTCTGTCAGTGTATATTTCACCACAACTGCCAGGCGGCCGTTCAGAGTATCTTTTATATCATCCTTAAAAGAAACCTCTGCTACCAAGGCGCGTGGCTCTTGTTCTGTAATAGCAGTGATAATCTCTGCGATCAAACGCGATTCTGCGATGGATATCGGCTCATCAATAATAGTGTAGTCCAAGCCAATTTCCCTGGCCAATGGTGCGCTGCCCCGTGGAGTAGTGAGAATAGTTCGAATATTCTGAGAAACTTCTTGCTCCACCGTTGCCGGTTTGAAGTTGACTAGAGTGGGCTGTGTCATATCCACGGTATACATCATTTCACATACTCCTCAAGTGAGATCGTGACCTGTGCGTCCAAAACATTGCCAATGCTGTCCAAGGTATTCCAATCCTGAGACAAGCCAGTAATGACCCAAAGCCCTACGCCCACATATTTGCGCCCGATTATTAAGGGCAGAGCTTTACCGGCACGGTCCAATTCCGTGAGCTTATCGAGCTCCTTGCGGGGATTAAGACCAAGGGCAGCGGAAAAACGGACTGAGAACGAGACCGAATCCGCTCCTGGACCAACGAATTCCTTTTTGGGCTTCTTTCCAATAATATCATGCTGTGCCCACCGGCTAGAGCTGCTGCGCTTAAACTCATCTATGGTTCGTATCGCTCCTTCCGCGACAACAAAAATGACAGGCCCCAGACTACCGATCTTGTTCATCCTATAGTCAATATTATTATCCGGCTTGCTTTGGAGATGGTTTAGCTGATCCACACCTTCCATTATCATGCCAATGATGTTCATCCGCTTCCCCCCCGCCCTTTGTTGTTGAATATGTCGGCCGATACTATGCCTGTTACAGTCAAATCACCTTCGATCTTCACCCCGCCGGTCCCTTTGATATTCAGTCTTTTCGCTGTCCGGTCATAATAGACATAGCTGCCGTCTTCAAACCACACCCCGCGCTGATCTTTTGTACCGGAAGGCTGGTCATCTTCTACAAAATAAGTCCCCAGACAAAATCCGGCCGAACGCCCGTTATCCAAAAAAACACACAATACTCTCTCGCCAGGCAGCGGGATGGCATTGCCACGCCCCCAACCACCCGGCGTAATGACCGGCAGCTCTCCTGAAACCATATCGTCACGATCTGCAAAAGTAACCCTCACACTTCCCGCCGCCGCATCCGATGTTGATACCCGTCCAATCCGGATCATCTTTACCACCCCAATACTTTGCGAATTTCCAAATTAGTTGTATAACCGCTACTTCCAATCGAGTGCTTTGCGGATTCAATAATATATTTCCCGTCAAACCGCTGCCAACCCTTGATATTTATAGTTAGTCCCGTAGCCATTCGAATATCTCCCATCAGGGAAAGGGTCCCTTTCCCCCCTTCTTTATTTCGCTCCCGCAGCCTTTTACGGGCTAATCGCAATGCATCGGCCTTAGTATCGACTTGCTCGTTGATCTTAAGTATAGGTCCATTCTTTGGTGCGCCGTTAGGTGTGTAAGTTGCTTTGAGAGGTTCTTTGCTCGTAGGAGGAGTATAGGTAACCGTACATGCCCGGAAAGCTGCATATGCAGTATTTAGCGCGAAGCTATACCCCGTCACATTATCCTCTCCCCGTACAATCGTTGCGATTGCTTCTTTTTGTTCATATACCATTTCATCAAAGAGAATCAGGCTTCCTCCAGATACTTTGATTGCTATGCCTTCTTGAGTAGCCGTGTTCAGCAAAAAAGCCAAGTCCGACATCTCCGTTTGCTCCAGACGTTCATAAGAAGGATTGTCCTGAGCCTCATATATTAATTTCAGGTTAGCACGCTTAGCAACTTGAGCGGCTACCGTTTTTAAATTGGTTTTTTCCCAACTGCGTGAACTGCGCTGCATCCGAATTTCTGAACTGATAGGAAGTGAGACCGCCTTAATGGATATAGTGTCAGGGGGACCATTAAAATCAATACTGTCTACCTCAAATGTTCCAAGTGGCAACTTTTTGATTTCCCCTGGTTTTCCCCAATTGATGGTTCGAATTGAAGCATTAATCTGATCACCTTCAACCGGTGCCCAAGGGCCTTGCCAATTACGTTCTCTATCCTCAAGCGAAACAGTAAGATCATCTAGAGTGCCGGATACAGCATCATTATATTGGAAGTCGGTCAGAGACTTTGCAATATCCATCGTGATGTCCTTTCCATTATACTTAAGCTCCAGCACCGCCCTGCGTGCGTCTTGCATCCATTCCAAATTACCCTCACTCCCTTCGCCAAGGAGGCAGTGAGTTGGTTAATTCAGAAGGTAAATCTGGCACATTAAGAACGATATTTCCAGAAAAAATACTGACGGCAGCTTGTGTAGGGTTTGCATTTAAGAGCAATGTCATGAATTGAACGTCTCCATATATCTTGAAAGCTATTCCGTCCCAAGTATCACCTTGCACCGTTCTATAGATCATTGAAAGCTCACCCGCCTTTGTTGTTGGACCATGGCTTTAAAGCGGCGTTCAAAGCTATTCTCCGACTGCTTCAAGGCTTCACGCAATTGTTCGACCACAGATTTATCACCGCCCTGCAGTGATATATTCGGTGCCCAGGTTACATGAATATCTCCTTTACCGCTGAAACCGTCGCTGTAGCCCATCAAATCATTTGCCTTTTCTAATAGAGAGCGGGAACGCGGCTTGCGATTCAAAGGAATAGCAATTTCGGGACCCGCTTCGCCAAATATGGATGGAACATTAGCAATACCACCACCAGCATATTCTGCGTATTGATTCATTTGAAATTGCTTTGGTTTCTGATTCACTTGAAATTGCTTTGGAAGCAAGGAATTTGTTATATCCGCTACTTTTTCAGGTGCATTCGGAAAATACTTTCCCATTTGGGAGTATAGCAATTCGATATTAACCTGTTTCGATTGCGGCATAAGATTAAATTGTTTGTTCAATTCATGGACAGCAGAAACGGTTTCTAAAGTTTTATTTTTTTGCGTTTCACTTAATGAACTGAATTTTTTTACCATATCCTCCAACTTGCCGCCCAATCCCCTATCAAGAACCTCTTTTTCCGCATAATATAGAGTTTCATAACTTGCGGTTGTACTATTAAGGTTTTCATCTACGGTATTATTTTTTTTCGCAACCTTTGCTTGTTTAGCATAAAGCTCTGTCCTCGCGTCTTGCATGCCACCATGCATTAGATCATTCATGCTTAACACACTTAAGCCAATATCAGAAGCAATATCATTCACTTTTTTAAGCAAAAATTCAAGCTGAGTATTCCGATCGATGGAAGTTGGCTGTTGAAGTATTGAACTTACTTGAGATTGCAGTTCTATAAATCTCGAAACTGTATTATCGATAGCATCTTTTTGATCCGCTAGACCTTTTTCCTCTGATCTATAGTTCTTGATCAGCTTCACGGTATCAGGCAAATCTCTGTTCCCTTCAGCTATTGTTTGCTCTTGTTTTAGCCGGTATGATCTCTCTTCGGCATCTGCAATTTGTTTAGCTAAACTGAGCTTCTCTGATAACTTCCCATTCTCCACAGTGTGATTGTCAAGAAATTCAGGATACATATCCTGAAGCTTCTGTGTTACATCCTTTATTCGCTCTTGTTGTCCAGCTAATTTCTCTGAATTCACTGCCATGTCCCCAGATTTGGTAGAAGCGGTTGCTATCTTTTTGCTCAGATCATCGTATTGCCAAATCAAGTCATTGGTTAGCTTTGCCTTGTCTTTGGCCTCCTGGTATTTTGCGCCAACTTCATCCAGCCGCTCTCCCATATGAATTAATTCTTGACGAGCTTCCTCTTGATGATTTTTATAAGCGATAATCCCTAAGGTAAGAACCCCAACAGCCGCTGCGGTAATACCCACTGGGCTGGTCAGGAGGCCGAGCGCACCGGCGAACCCTCCGGCTGCACTGCCTGCTCCCTCGGCGGCCGCGCCTATATTGCTAAAAGCTTTTACGATTTTCACTGTTTTTGTCGCCAGCACGGCAGCAGGAGCGGCAAGACCGATTACCATCATCAGCTCTTTATTGTTTGACATCCAGTGGGCCACTTCCTGAAGCATAGGCATCAGGCTTTCACCTAGGGGGATTACAAGCTCTGTCATGAGCTCCCGGCCAACTGCCGCAAACTGCTGGGAAAGGGTATTGTATTTTACTGCTGCGACTTCTTCCATCGTCTTCTTGGTCATATCGAATTCACTTCGGGTTTGGCCAAGCGCCAGCACTGCTTCGCTGCCCATATCTTCAAATTGTGAGCCGAATAATGAACCGGCAAGCTGCGCTTGATGAATAGGGTCCTTTATTCCTTTTAATTTGAGAATAACCTGCTCCATGGCTTGCTTACCGGTCATAGATCCATCTGCCAACCCTTTGAAGATTTTATCACCGGTGCCCAAGGTCTTTTGCAGCTGCAGCATGGCTTTGTTTGCGGAATCCCCGCCCGCCTTCAGATCTCCAACAAGTGCAGCGGTACTTGCTTTCCCGGCGGCTTTCACCAGTTGAGCAAATTCTTTTGATTTCGTTCCACCACTAACAAGTGCTGCACTGAATTTCTTCAGCTGCTCAGGCGCAAACAGCTCATAAATCGTATCTTTTGTAGACTGCGAACCGTTTTTTATTGTCGTTCCGAATTCCTTTACAGTATCGGCGACACCCTCGAGTGATGTTGCCCCATTCTCCATACCTACACTGAACAAATCAAACATCTCGTTGGCGGAATAACCCATATTGTCAAAGTACACACTATATTTGCTGGCCGTGTCTAAGAGCTCACCGGATTTGTTCAATCCTTTCTGGGCACCTTGGGCCATTAGGTTATAAGATTGTTCAGATGAAATGCCGAATTTTCGCATCATCGAATCGACCGCTTTGATCGAGTCCGGAAGATCTCCCTTAAAGACATCACGGTAGGTCATTGCTGTCTGTGTTGTCTTCTCCAGTTCATTTCCTGTTTGCTGCAGAACTTGCTTAACTACACCCATGGATTCGCCAATATCCTCAAAGCTTTTACCATAATTCTGGCTGTACAGGTCCTTGGATATCTCATTCATGCCTTCCATCTGTTCCGTCGTCATTCCGGTGGCAGCCTGAAGCTGTGCCATGGCGTCTGATGATTCGTTCACAATAGCCATTACTGCTTTTAGTGGCCCAACCGCTTTTTGGAGCTGCGAGAAATCCAGTTTCCCAACCGCCTCTTTCAAGGTGTCGCCAAACCCGCCGGCATTCTCACTCAAGTCATCAATGGTATCATCTGCCTGTTCTGCATCTCTTCGAAGCGTATCAAAATAACCGCGCCTGACCATCTCCCGTAACACCTGATCTAAGTCCTGAACCTGGTGTTCAGCTTCCTCGACCGACCTGCGAAAAGCCGGAGTCACGAATGCATTCAAACGGAAAACAATCTCATAAATACTGTTGCTCAAGCCGCTTGTTCCTGCCATAATCTACCTCCTCCCTTGGATCCGTACCACTCTCTCGACCCAATCCCCCAGTTCTTCAATAGGCAAGGCGAGGAAATAGGGAATAGGGGTATGGGTGCGCATGGCTAAGGAGACGGCGATGTCTTTGATCCCATCGCCGTCTCCGTAGCCTACAGCAGCAAAAAACTTTGCGCCCGCAAGGTCAGTTTTGTAAAGTCCTTAGCTGAAAGTGCTCTTATCAAGCCAACATGAACGCCTGCAGCCTTAGCTACAATATAAGCCTGATAGGCTTTATTGGTTTCCTTGATCAGTTCCCCGCTTGATTGCCGGGCTGCCTCAGCTTGATACTGCCGGTCACAGACAAGGATGTCCTCACCCGTCAGTTTATCGAAATCAATACTCAGGCTCTCAATAGTGTTGCCTTCAAATGTGACCGGCCGTGCGAAAGTATATACTTCCGCCACAACCTCCCCTATACTACTCTCTGTTTCCATCGCTCAACTCTCCTTATAGACCCAGATTGGTTTTGGTGGTAGCAAGATAGTCTACACCATTTACTTTATGAATATAGTTGTATTTATCGATTTCCAGCACTTCAACGCCATCCAACGACACTTTCAAATAATTCACTGAAAAGTTATTGGTGGTATCCATCACTGCAGCGGTATCCAGATTCCCGAGCGTTAAGCCCAGTGGTCTTGCACGGACCGTAACCTTGAACGGTACCTCACGGTATTCACTCGTTGCCGTGTCAAATGTCTGAATCGAAGCCCGAAGGTCCAACGTATGAACCTTTGGTGCCAAAAGCGCAGCTGCCGCATTTTCAATCGTACGCCACTTGAGCGCCAGACTCATCGCTCCTGTATGGCCTGGGGAAGGGGCGGCCATTTCACCCGCGATTCCTCCCCCTTTAACTGTGTCCACCAAGTAAGTAATCTCCGGCAAAGTGGCAGTTGCGGTACCCAAGTAATCCGTAGCATTCAAGTACACCGAATAATCAATAACTCTTTCTGATCTTTTAGTCATATTGCTCCTCCTCTTACGCTACCAGCGCAGCTAAGTATGTTGTGTCGTATTCAAGCAGGAATGAAATCTCCTGTGCCGGTCCAGGCGGTGTGATGTGCAGATGGAATGTAATCTTGCCGGCCATCAATTCCGTTGCCGGATTTTCAGACTCATTGAAATCTACCCGCGCTCCTAACAGCGCACCGGATGCAGTCAGGCCATTAAGCCAAATGTTTACCGAATCCGTAATCGCGGCAATAAGCCGCTTATTCATCGGATCATCAACCTTTTGCATATAGGTCATAATCAGACTATTCCCGATCCAGTTAAACATGCGGCGAACCGGAATGAAGCTGTCTTTGGGGTCCGTTACCCCGGGATAAGCCCCTGTGTTGTTCCCCCAAGACTTCCAGCCGCTCGTTCCAAGATTAACTGCTGTTACAATCCCTGAACTGTTAAGGAAGCTTGCCTGGTCAATCCCCAAAAACAGGCTTGTCCCGTCAGAAAGAGTGGTACCATCTGCCTGCAAAGTCTTGTTAGACGGCGATACAAAAGGAACTCCGCCGTTATTGGCATCGGTTGCGGCGATAAGTCCTGCGAGCTGCGTAGAGAAATGGTATTGCTTATCCCCCAAGGTCAGCATAGGGTAAGCTGCAATCTGGAGAGGACCGGTATAGCTTTTGTCCGACTTCCATGAGCCAGCCGCCGTATAGAGCTGCGCAGGATCAATATCCGTCAGAGCCATTGCCTTGAAATTACCATTGATGTTTCCGGCTTTTGCCTTCATAACCGCAGCGACTACAGGTAAATGCGACCAGCCCGGAGCCAGCAGCAAATCCGGAAGAAGACCAAAACGCGGATAGGCTTGATTGACTAATTCAAAACCGGTATATTTACCGGACTGCGTCACACCACCGATTACATCATCAGCTTCCACTGCATCCGGATCTAACTTGTTATATCCAATGGACAGCTGGTTCACATTTGCTGCGATAGCACCGCTTGGCTTCGTTGTAATGATGACATAGCCACTATCATCAAAAGCAGCAATATAGTCGGTACCTGGTACATAAGTCGATGCTCCGTCTAAAGATTTGACAAGGAGCGTTGACAGCAGTACTCCTTCTGCCTGCAGGACAGCCACTCTGTTACTGACAGCAACCACCGCAGGTGCAACCGTCGTCTTATGTGTGGCGGGGTCAAGCACATTTACCAGTATCAATGGAGCTTTTTCGTATAAGGCAAAGTGGGAGTAAATTAATTCGCTCAGCGTATAATGTGACCAATCATCACTGTACCCAAGGGCAGCCACCGCTTCCGCGTAAGTATATGCGAGTACTGGAGTGTTCACTGGCACAGCCGCAGTAGCCAAATTAACTGGGGAGGTCCCAACTGCAAAAGGAATACCACTTGTTGCCTTTGTCGGTGCCAGAACCGAAGTGGATTGTTCAATAATAGTTACACCATGTTTATAAGCCATTTATTAAATCCCCTTTCCTAAAAGCCGTTGATAAACTACATATTCAGCTGTTCCGGTGTGAACAATTCGTTCCTGCACGGCCGTCATTTCTGCTACGGGTACAATCAACTCAGTCACATCTGGTTTTTCAGTAAGCAGCGGCTGCAAATAAGATGGAATACCGGCGCGGAAAACTGTGGATTGCAGCAGCTGTCCACCTGGTAGGTTTGGACCCAGATAGATTAGGGCCTGTTCCTGGGCCTGTTCTTCAGGAACAACCTTAGTTTCATTTGTGACCATTTGTATCATGTCAGCTTCCACCTGCTCATTCTGAAGTTTGTCTTTGTTTTTAGTTCTGCTCACATTTGTACCTCCTGTCTAATTTGGGGTAATGCCCAGGTTGTTGTGAGTTCTCCACCCCATTCGGATGAAGGATGCTCATCGTTCAGTTTACATTTCCAGCTGCCATCCATGGCATATTTCTGTTCAAGGACTCTCTGACGCAAAAGCAATATGCGTACCCGCTCCATCAGATTAATTAGATCGATTAATCCTGAACTATCATCGGATTGAGTTCCAAAAAGCAGCTTGATTTGAATCTGACCTTTGCTAATGTCTCCTTCACCTTCCGCCGGCCGGATCATAATTACCGGATACACCGGGTTGCTGAGAGTACTCTGTGGCAAATATCCCAGCAGCACTGGTGGAACAGGCAGCATGTCATCAGCTAATTCCTTTTCCAGAAATTTTTTTATAGCCATGATCAATAAAGTAATTGTCACAACGCCCCTCCTTCTGTTAGAACTCTTTTTCAAAGCTGCAGATCAAGTTTTTCAATTTCACCATCTTTGTTTGCACCTCCTCTTCTGGCGTCATTGTCCAACTCAAAGCCATTATTTGTCTTTCTATCTATTGAGGGCTTTCACTAGACAAATACTCCATATGAAATTAATTTTCCCTTTTATGT
>NZ_LVWH01000223.1:0-25969 GCF_001909045.1 Paenibacillus sp. P3E
GCACTCTAGGTAATTCTACATATTGAACACCAATAAACATTACATCAATATTTTCAAGGTACTTATCATTCTTGGGACTTCTAATAAGTAATTCCCCATGACTAATTTTATAGTGCCAGAATTGAAATTTTCTTCCTTTTAAATTACTTAAAATAGTAATCATCTTCTTTCTTTTTATTGGAATGGATTTGGAACTTCAATTCCATCAATAAACCATTTAATTTTATTCCACCATTGTGAATTATTCTTAATTTGCAGTAGTTCCCAATCTGTAGGACCACCTGCACCTCTTGCCGCTCTTGTAACACCAGCCCAAACATTTACATCAGTTAAATCAAAAACAATTTGTACATTAGGATTAATCAGATTATCCAATACTGTAGATTGCCAAGTTGCTGCATCCAGATAGCTCCTCCAAGTTTTTGCCCCTTGGCTCGATGCAAACTTTTCTAAATAATTATCTAGACCTAATGCAAATTTTTCAGTCGTCCTCCCAACCATTGCGCTCGCAGCCGCATCTTCTGCAATTACCGCTGCTCTGGGAGCAACCTTGACCAACTGTATTTCAGGTAAGGCAAATGCTATAGAATTTAAAGTATCATTAATCTGCCAGCTTCTTTCTTTTGCAAACATTGATGCCATTTCATTTTCAGCCCAGCCTGCTTTTCCATCCGTGTTATCTTTCGGATTCTTGCTGGTCTTTGTAGCCATGTTGAACAGGTACTTAAAGTAATTATTATTGTCTTTTTTTGCGTTCGGGAAAAACCATTTGGCTTGCGAACCAAGCCATGCTCTAGCATCCCAATATGCTTTCGAACCTACTCCTCCAGCACGAGCCTTCTTGATCTTACTTTTAACTGTGCTGGCAGAGGAAGCAAAGCCCATACCTAATTTCCCGGAAACTTTATGTCCACTTGGATCAGTATAACTGAGCGGATTATTCTGCACATACGTATACAAATTCAACGTCTGCGGATTATTAATATCTCCTTCATACGTATCCTCATTAATAAACCGCCCCACACTAGAGTCAAAATCCCGCGCCTGCGCATGGGAATAGCCGCTGTAGTAATCATAGCCCAGGCTGGTGTAGCTGAATAGGTTGTCCGGGCCGGACCCGTTCAGGTCGAATTCCTTCGGTTTCTCGGCCACGCCGAATTCGTCGTAGCGATAACGTGCTGAGATGCTGTCTACGTTTGCAATAAGTTGTTGAAAAAAAAGCTGATTTTCATATGGAAACCATACAAAATCAGCTATATCAAAAATCCCTATTCAACTATATACTAATTATTTGTCCCGAGTTTCCAATAATCCCTTCCTCAAAATAATTAGCAGGAACAGGGGTCAGTTTACCACCACTCATCGTGGACTTTATCATTCTTTGGTTTGCCAAGTCATAGACTGTCACTAGAATACCGTCAAAGACAACTCCGGATCTCATTGCATCATCACTCCAATGAATTTCGATAGCTTTAGTATCCAGTTCGAGACGGCCAGAATAACCGAATAATACATCACTATACAACTGTACCAAGGTGATCTCATTCTCAACCGACGATAATACCGTTATTAGTTCCGAACTGGTGTCTTCGACCTCTATGGCCCATTTCTGATCAGGAGACATTTCCATCTTGAGTATTCGTCCGGGTACAATTGATGTATTCAAATCCACTCTCATATTTGACATCATAATATTCATCAAAATTTCCATAGCATCAATAGCTCTTTCATTCAATAAAAGCTCACTGTTCTCTATCCTTATTCTGAGCGAGTCGGAGACTTGCACATCTCCACTCAAGAAATAACCTTTTGGTCCAAAAACTTTTTGAATCAAATAAACTAACCATTCCAAAATATTTACCGTTTGTTCGCTGTCGGCCCATATCATTTGCTTACGATCTCTGGTCGGTTTCCAATGCAACCAGAGATCCGGCTGGCAGCTTGGCGGAGTATTATAATCAACAATGGAGGGATCTATGCTCTGTCCAGAATCTGAAAAATCCAGTGGATTATAATAAAATTCTCCATCTATCCCCACGTCCTTACCTGGAACTATTGTAGAGAGTATCGTAACATCTCTTTTCATTCTTCTTGTTCTTGCAAGGCCATCCACTAAATAATAGGTCTCTTCATCTAATTGACGGTCAAAGTTTATGACTAGCTGCATACTTCACACTCCAATCTACTGTTAAGGAATTACTGCGTTTTCCGGGATAGTCCACCATAATGGCGGTAATAAGGACGGAACGAATCGAATAACTCTATAAGTTACATAAGCACCACCGGTAATTGTTCCCGCCTTTAGTAAATTGTTATTCGTCTCCTTCTCCTCCTCCTTTTCAGGTAGTGGTACTGTAATATAAACCGGTTCTTCAGTAGATGTTTTCCTTCTTTCGTAATAGTATATCATCCCTGGATCTGTTGAATAATGTGTTTCAAGTACAATTTCTTTGGTTGGATCATATGGGTGTTTTAATCTGACCTTATCGGGGTTCCATAAAACACCTCTCACAGCAGGTTTCCCCTCTAAGTTCAAACCATTAACATACTTGCTTAGTTGCGCTTTCCCATCAATATTCCTCTGGGCATTTTTATAATATGTGATAGGTTTCAATTCATAAACTTGGAGTGTTCCTTGTGTATTAATCACAAAGTCTGCGTAACCGTAAGTTCCATCTACATAGTTCACTTTGTAATTATATTGAAAAGCGTTGGGTCCTAATAACCCATTCATAATAGGTTGAAATGTATTCTTTACTTGCATATGAATTGCAGTACCATAGACTGGATCCCCAAACTTAGGTGTACTATCAATATCCTTATGTCCACTTGGATCCATATATCTTAGTGGATTATTCCTCACATACGTATACAAATTCAAACTAAGCGGATTATCGATCTGCCCTTCATACGTATCCTCATTTATAAACCGCCCAATACTCGAGTCAAAATCCCGCGCCTGCGCATGGGAGTAGCCGCTGTAGTAATCGTAGCCCAAGCTGGTGTAGCCGAACACGTTGTCCGGGCCGGATCCGTTCAGGTCGAATTTCTCCGGTTTCTCAGCTACGCCGAATTCGTCGTAGCGGTACCGTGCGGACATGCTGCCGTCCTGGCCTTCCAGGCCGATGACGCTGCCCTGTGCATCACTCAAGTAAAAGAGTGTCTTCGGCGCAGCAGACACAGCGCTAGCTCCGCTGGCTCCGGCGGTCGGCTCCCAATCGTTGCTCGCGTCTCCGCTTACCAGATAGCTCATGCTGATCCGTTCTTCACCGGCTCCGTACACATACGACTGCTTCCAGTTCTGTCCGTCTGCTCCGCTTGCGGTCAAAGGCTGCGGAATGCCCATGGTGATGTCATTGGTAAAATAAATGTCCAGCTGCCGCTTCTTGTACTGCGGCTCCCAGCCATCCCGGTTGCAGGCAGGATTTCCTGGCGGGTACGCATCCTGAATCGCACCGTCTCCGAGGGTGGTCCGCATGCTGACCCGGTTGCCGTCACCGTCATACTGGTACGTGGTGATGTCGCCGGACGTATTCGTGTTCCCTATCAGGCGGTTCGAAGCATCCCAGCGGTTGCTCTCCAGCACTTGCGGGCCTGCAGCCAGCGCTGCCTTCAGCATTGCTTCAGGGCTAAGAGCTTTCTCTGCCCCGTAGACCTCGTCCGTGACTCCTGTTTCAAGCTTCGCATCCGGCAGT
This sequence comes from Paenibacillus sp. P3E, assembly GCF_001909045.1. Taxonomy (NCBI): domain Bacteria; kingdom Bacillati; phylum Bacillota; class Bacilli; order Caryophanales; family Paenibacillaceae; genus Paenibacillus; species Paenibacillus sp. P3E. The sequence goes on from NZ_LVWH01000223.1 coordinate 3,696, forward strand.
GCGGATGATGGGGCTCCGGCCGCATCTGGTGAGATGTTTCCCGCAGGACTCACGGAAGGACCTGCAATCGTTGATAACGGATCTAACAGCCCAGACAACGCATCTGTCGTTTTGACAGTACCTGTAGTTGTGACTGCATCTGTAGTTGCACCTGCGCCTGTCGCTGTGACTGCTCCAGCATTTGCACCTGCATTCTTGCCCGCTTCCAGTCCCTTTGTATCCGAGTAAACACTATCCGGTACTGAAATCTTCTGCGCATTCGCCTGCGCCGTGAACAGCTTCAGAGCCGATTCGCTGTCGATCCCGCTCACTTCCAGCAGATTGCCGCGCTTGTCATAGATGTAGTCTTTGTAGTCGCTACCTTTTTCGAAATGGGTCAGCTTGTTCGCTGCATCGTAGGTATAGCTCTCCATGGCGGTACTTCCGGCTTCTGTGGTTTCTTTTCCTAACCGGTTGCCCACGGTATCGTAGGAGTAGACGACCTTGGAGCCGTTCTGCTTCTGCACCTGCACCAGTTGGTTCAGCGCATCGTAAGCGTAGTCTGAGATATCTGCCGGACGCTGAGCTCCGCTCGGATTATCCTCATCACTTCCGCCTTCCAGGCGCTCTGTGCGTGTTTTGTTGCCAGCTGGATCATAGACATAGGTTAGCTGCTCCAACAGCCCGCCGCCCGCCGCCGTATGCTTCATCTCCAGCAATTGCCCCACGCCGTCATAGCTATAGGTGCTCTTCCCGCTGTTCGGCAGCAGCTTCTCGGTCAGGCGGCCGCCCGCATCATATTGATAGCTGGTGATCTGGTTCTGCGCATCCGTCACCTGCTTGATCCGGTCTAACTTATCGTAGTCATAGCTGACCACGGTGTTATCCGGATAGATGATCCGGCTCCGCTGTCCGGTTGCGGTCCATTCATAACGCACGTTATTGCCGCGCGGATCAATGACTGACGTTGGCCGGTTCAGTGCGTCATAGGTATACCGCGTATTCCCGGTACTGTCTGTCATGAGGGTACGACGTCCCGCAAGGTCATATTCATATTTTACCGTAAGATTGCTGCCGTACTTAATCTGCTCCACCTGATTGCCCTTATTATAGGCATACACGGTTGTATTGCTGTCCGGTTCTGTGATCTTCTGCAGATTGCCGTTGGCATCATAGGCAAGGGTCGTCTTCTCCTGCAGCGGATTCACTGATTCAGTCACCCGATTGAGTGCATCGTACTGGTAAGAAGTCACCGCTCCCAGTGCGTTGGTCTTGTCCAGCAGGTTGCCGGAGGCGTCGTAGGCGTACTTAGTAGTACTGCCCTCTGCATTCTTCACTTCCGTCAAGCGGCCGAGCGGATCATACGTAAAGGCCGTCTCATGATGATTGGCATCCACGATCTTCTCTATGTTGCCTTGGGCGTCATAGGTATAGGAGGTTTCATACCCAAGGGCATTGCGCACCAGTGTGCTGCGTCCCAGCGCATCGTATTCGTAAGAAGTCTTTTGTCCCGCCGCATCTGTAAATTCAGTCATTAGTCCGCGGTCATTGCGGGTGACTGTCGTTTCTTCATTCAGCGGATTGATGGTTCCGGCATCCAGTCCCCGGCTGTCGTATTTGGTCGTCCAGACCGAATGATTAGGGTCGATGACAGCGACCTGGTTGCCGTTCTTGTCATACTGGTATTCGGTTACTGCACCCAGCGCATCCGTTTCCTTCACCAATTGTCCAAGCGCATTATAGTCATAGTAGGTGCTGTTGCCCAGCGCATCCGTCTCTTTGATGGTATGGCCTGCCGCATCATAGCGGTAACGGGTCTTGGCCCCAAGCGGATCGGTTACGCTCAGCAGTTCATTACGTTTACCGTACGTGTAGGAGGTAATGTTACCCTTTGCATCCTTCTGGGTAAGCATGTTTCCGTTATCGTCATAGGTATATTTGCTCGCCTGGCCTTCAGCATCAGTAACTTCCTCCAGCTGTCCGACACTGTCGTAGCTGTAAGCCGTAACAGCTCCGGCTTCGTCCTTCGCTTCTTTGACACGGCCAAGCGCATCATAGGTCTGGCTGGTACTGTTATGGAATGCGTCCTCTGTGCCGCTCAGACGGTACACATTATAGTTGCTAACCTTCTTGGTTCCAGCTGCATCTGTCTGCTCCACCGGATTGCCATTGGCATCATAGGTGACGCTGCTCGTCTGGTCCAGTGCATTGGTGACAGTAACCCCACGGTCTTTCTTGTCATATTCAACGGCCTGCAGTTTGCCTTCCGCATCCTTGATCTGAGTGGTCCGGTGCAGGGTATCACGTTCAATAATGGTCGTGTAGCCGCTTGGGTCCTTGATCTCCTTGGCGAATCCGTCGGCATCGTTGGTGTAAGCCGTGGTATGCCCTTCCGCATCGGTCACGGAGAGAGGAACTCCCTTGCTGTCCCAGGCAATGGCGACTGCGTGGCCAAGGGCGTCCGTACTTTTGACCAGGTTGCCTGCCGTATCGTAAGCATACGCGGAGCGGTTGCCGAGCGCATCGATCTCCTCAACCGGACGGTTCAAGGCATTATAACGTGTGAGTGTGGAATAACCGCTCTCATCCGTCCTCTGCGTTACATTTCCGCGCTCGTCGTAAGCCAATTTCCCTTTGTTGCCGTTAGCATCCGTAATGCCTGTTACCTGGTCACTGCTATCATAGCTGTATTTAACGATGGCTCCATTCGCCGCTTGGCGCTGTGCAACCTTGAAATTGTTGTTCCATACATAAGTTGTATCTTGATGCAGCGCATTGGTCCATGTGGTCTTGTTCGCCGTAGTGGTGATCGAAGAGGCTAATCCGGCAGTACTTGCCGCTGTAGCATGTCCGGAACTGGCTCTGTCGGCTCCATTGGCATTGCTGGCACTGCTGGTACCACTGGCACCGTTCGCTCCATTGGCCCCGTTTGCACTGTTGGCACCACTTTGTGAATAGGTCAAAATCGTCTGGCCTGTCCCTACACCCGCATGAACGATAGGGGTCTGGTTCGGGGTCATATCTCCGCCAAGAACGAATAGCCCGCCAGTCTGCACATTCAGATTATTGTTGACACTAACATTGTCACGGACGAATAAGTCACCGCCGGTTACCGTCAAATTCGCGGTCTGGTTATTGGACACAATCCCGCCGACGACCATTTCCTGGGCAATGTTCATCTCCACACGGGTGTTGATCGACAAATCTCCCGCAATCAGAATCCGCTTCGCATCTATGGTCAGCCCGCCGCTGTTGTAGGTCAGACTGCCGGTTTGCAGCGTATCCCCCACAGTAACGGAAGAATCATTGTTGAGATGAATCGTTCCCCCGGACCACAGATTGCCGTATAAGCCTTGGACCTTCTGCACATCGAGTGCAAGCTTGGTGTTGGCGTTCAGTCCCTGCTTCAGAATCAATGTGCCGTATACGCGCACGGTGATATCTTTATTTGTATTCATCCCGTCCAGGATCAGGACTACGGGCTTGCTCGGTGATCCGAACGTAACGCTCTCTTCCACATTCAGCTGGCCCGAACTGACCACTGCAGGTGAAATACTGCTGGACGCAATCGCACTTTGAATGTCAGCAATCCCGCCTGGAGCGGCAACTGCTGAGGCAATATAAGCATTCCGTTTGCTCTCAATGGTTCCGATGCTGGCCGCTAAATAATCGGCTATGAGTGGTTTCAGCCCTTCTACCTTCTTATATGCCGGTGCATGGGCGAGATTGTTCATCGTACCAGACAAAATCACTTCATCCGAGTCCGGAATATCCCGTCCATTCGCAGGGTCTATCCCTGTCTGACCGTCATCAGGCTCTTCGCCCCGGACCACTGGAGCCACGCGCCCTTCATAGCTCGAAGAACTCGTATTCCCGTAAAAGTCGGTAAAGCTGGTCACACGCTGATGGTCATCATAGGCTACGCCCATCGTCGCAGCACCCTTGGCATCCGTTACGCTGAGTACATGATGGCTGTTATCATAGGTAAGCTTGGTTGTGGCTCCGTCCACATCTGTAATCGAGGTCAGATCTCCACTTGCCGTATCGTAATGAAATGACATTTGCCGGCTGGCCGGGTCACTTACAGCAATCAGCTTGCCTGCTCCATCATAGCTTAGACTTAGGGATGCCCCGGCTGTATTGACCGCCTCCAGCTTCGTTCCCTGATATGAAAAAGTGATCTTATTCCCATTCAAGTCCGTGACCGATTGCAGCAATCCTTCCGCATTGAAGCGGTAACCATCGCCTTGAGGCGATGTGAGGGTATAGGTCCCGGCAGATGGCGCACTTAGCGTCCAGTCGGTCCCGCGCGGGGTCAGATACGCTCCTCCGGACAACGGTACATATTCAAAAAGCGAACCGTCCGGGCTCATGACCTCCACCTTGCCGCCGCTCAGCGGTTTCAGTTTCCATTCATAGCTATGATGCCAGCCAAGTCCAGCGACACCTGTGAACGGGTCACGGCTTAAATAGCTCAACCCGAATTGCAGCGGCATCAATGCCTGCAATGTAATTGAATCTGTCGAGTAGACAAAATCACCCCGGGCCGGATCAACCGGCGCCTGTCCGGACGGGTTCACGATCCGCAGCCGGTCATGAATGGCAGCTTCCGTAAATTGCGTCAGATCGCCGCTGGAGATATTCCGGGTAGTTTGCGGATTGACCAGCAGAATGGAGCTCAGTCCGCTGACCGTTCCCGAGGAAGCAGCAGACTGGTTCAGGACGGCAATGTCTTGTGCCTTCTCCTTCATGGCTTGCACCGTATCCAGCTTATAATAATAAGCCGCCAGGGCTTCCCAGCTGATTGAAAAAGCAGGCATAGGTGCACGCAGCACCGCAAGCGGCTCCGAATACCCTGAGAGCTTGCCGTCTTTCTTCGCTCTCGCCGTGATATGCGCGGCTTCACCCGGTGTGATCCCGATCTGCTGGCTCCATTGTCCTGCGTTATTGACTGCAATATTGGAGAACAGCTTTTCCTCCCTACTGGATGGATAGTAGAGCTCTAATTCAAGCAGGGTTCCTGGTTCAGCAGTTCCGGATACCACAGATTGTCCAGAGGCAGCAGGTTTGATCTGCAATGCTGCCGGAGGGGCTACTTCGTCGCCGCCAAGAATTTCGAAGCTGGCAATTTGCCCGTAGTATACGCCAACTCCGTTATATTCGGCAGGAGAGATGCAGACGTTATAACGCCCTTCCTCCAGCGGTACGCCTCCAATCTTGCCATCCCACTGATATTTGTGAACGATGTATTGACCGTTCTGTTTCGTTTGATAATCTCCGCTCGTAATCAGATCCCCCAGGAGCGGGGCAGAACCGTCTTTTTGCGGAGTACACAGGTTGATGTTGGTCTTGTGAGACTCCTGGCCGTCATCCGCCGCATTGAAGCTGAACGAGATTTCAACACTTTTACCGGGTCCCGGGCTCAGCTCACTGGGCTCAATCCGCATGTTGGTCGCCGCAAAGGCTGATGAGGTGAGCTTGGTAAGTCCCGGAACAACCGGGACGTAAGAGAGGACCAGCAGCAGCGCAAGCATAAGGTTCACACGTGTTTTCATACTACCGCTGCGCCACTTCCTTGTTATCTTTCGAAATGTCATAGACTGATCTCCTATCCGTTATAAGTTAGAGTAATTTCAACTCGGCCAGCAGCTTGTACATAATGACAGCCGCCTCGGCTCTCGTGGATGAATGCTTAGGCTTCAAAAGCTGTGCGCTGCCCTGCACCAGCTTCTTCTCGACTGCAGCAGCTACAGATTCCCGTGCCCATGCGCTAATGCTGTCATTATCCTTGAATCCGGAGAGTCCAGCCTCACGCTTGACCGCATCCGCAGCAGTAGCCTTGTTGCCCGTAGTGCTGTCAATCGCCCGCATTAGCATCACCATCATCTGTTCACGGGTCAGCGGATCATTACCATGAAATAGTCCGGCTTCGCCGGTTACGATTCCGGCCTTGGCTGCCGCCTCCACATAAGGGTAAGACCAGTTCGCCGCTGGGACATCACGGAAGGTCGCCGTATCCGGCTGCACCGGCTGCAACTGAAGAGCTGCTGCCAGCAGCTTCGTGAATTCCGCCCGGGTCAAAATACCTTTTGGCGCATACACGGTTCCGTTCATCCCGTTCACGATTCCTCTTGCGGCGAGTACCTCTACCTGTTGCTGTGCCCAATGGCCTGACAAATCTGTGAAATCAATATCACGCAGCATAACCGCATACAGTCCGGAGGCTGTAATCTTGGCCTGCACAAATCCATTCTCCGCTGCAGTCACTCCCCCGATATAGGTCCAGTTGCCTTTTGCCGGATTGTAGCTGTAGATTCCAAGCTTCTCACGACTTGTCGTCCAAGGCTCTTCCTTGGGATATTGAACCGCCAGTTTGGCCGGGATCAGAAATGGAGAACTCGCTTGTATCTGCCAGGCGGAACCTGCCTTCAGCAGTTTTTTGCCGTTTGCGTCGATCAGTGCCTGTGTCTCCAGCTCTGCCTGGGCCAAGCTTACAGTGGTATTATCCTTGAAGGTTCCTGCTGAAATCTCCAGCCGCGCCAAGCCATTCAGTACAGACAAGATACCGCCAGCACTGCCGATAACCTGACTATCCTTGGCTCCGGTTATTACAGGGATCTTCACTTCCGGGGTTGAGCCCGAGTTCGAGCCGGTACCTGGATTTGGCGTTGTACCCGGGGATGGAGTTGTTCCCGGACTTGGAGTCGGGAGGTTTCCATCTTTTAATTCCACTGATTCTATGTAGTCGTCTTTCTTGCTGTACAACAGCTTACTTCCGTTAATTCCGATCAGCTTCGCCCCGGCCGGTACCGCCGGCAAAGGCTTCACTGCATAAGTAGAGAGATCCACCTGCTGCAGCGTAACTGCACCGTTAACATCCTCTTGAAAAACGGCCTGTCCTCCGCCTATGGACATGAAGGCATACTCTGTTCCTCCAGGCTTCATCTCCGTGAGATCCACAGGCTGTGCCGTCAGGTCTTTGATATTCAGAAGCACATACTTACTCTCAGAGGCGCCGTTCTTTTGCTTAAACAGCACATGGCTCCCGTTAAAAACAAACCAGTCCACGTAATTCGCTCCGCCCAGACTAATAAGCGCACGCGTGACTCCACTGCTTACATCCAGCAGACTGAGGCCCCCGTCACGGGCATTCTTATACACCACATCTCCACCTGCCAGTACCGGGAACCGTCCTTCGCCGAGGTCGGCTTCAACCCCCGTAGCCAGATCATGATAGATCATGCTGCCGTAATTTTTGCGCTCGTACCAGACCACGCCAACTCCATCCGTAGTCGGATTCCCATATTGGCCGGACTGCTTGTTAAGCTTGATGCGGGTGCCTGTTGCAAGATTTGCAGAGTAGATATCCCAGTTCAGGGAAGCTTCCTGCTCCGTTCCCTTGTCCGCCCACACGGCAATACTGCCGCCCACAGAAGGGGCGTCCTTGGCGGATGAGCTCGTCGTAAGTACCGTACCCGCACCACTGGATTGATTCAGCGCGTGCACCTGTTTGACCCCGCCTGCATCTGCTTCCAGCCATACGATCCGGTCACCGGATACACTGTAGTCCGTTCTGCCCGGATCTGTCCCCGCTGCCGAGACCTGCTTCATGCTGAACCCCCCGCTTAACAGGCCTCCAAGCATACATACCACCGCCACTGCGGCCACAAGGGGCCGCGACAACTTCATTTCCCTTTCCAACCTCATTCACTTCTCTCCCCCAGCACTATTTGTAGGCACGCCAAAAAACCAAGTGCCTTGAGCGGCCCGGCTGCCCTAACATCCTTCCCGGATGAAGTAGGCCCGTGGCTTTGCGTCTCCGACTTTCGTACGGATTTGCCTTTGTTCCAAACTCGGTTTTCAGTCCCTTTACCCTTATGTATTCGTGACTTTCGATGTACAGGACTCTATCATTATCGGAATTTATTCCTGTAGAATTAAGATGTTCTATTTTTTCCTTTTTTAGGGATTTGGACATAGAAAAAAACCACATGTAGGAGATGCCCCGCATGTGGTTTATAGTCAGCTTCTATACTTCTTCTACTGGACAAGCAAAAAGGGCTTCAACGGTCACCAGCATCATAGCTGGCCCGGGGGCATATTTCAAGTCCATGCCCACAGGAATCCGTCACGGTCCCAGGCGATTCTTCCGCCGTGCAGCTTGCGGAAGGCCTTCTTCACATCCTTGGACAACGAAGCATTCCCGTTCTCATTCACAAATACAAACTGCTCGCCAAAATTAGCCTTCACATATTCAATCGCAGCGGTCTGGTACAGGGTTCCCGTAAAACGGATCTCCTTGACCATCCACTCCGCTACCTCTTGTGCAGTTACTTCCATCAGGGTACTGCTCCTTCCTGTAAATCCCTCTACAATGCCTTCCCATTATAGCATGAATATGGTCACTCGGGAGGTTCACTGGACAGGGCAAGAGACGGGACAGTGGAGAGCGAAGAGGCGGGCCGAAGAACAAGAACGGGGAATGAACAGCACGACGGACGGGCAACAGTCAAGGCCATTCGGGCAGAACGGGTTTGCATAGAAAGGATTAGAAGAAGTGGAAGAAGCGGAAGAAGTGAAAGAAGTGAAATCAGGCGCTCACTCTTCCTCCTCCCCGCGCATGTTCGCTGCTTGGCGGTGTATAAGCCGAATTTAAGAATTAGAATACACTACCCAATGAATTCTCTGTTCCTACAGAGATTCATTGATGCACAGAGATCGATTCTAAATCAACTCTATACCGTTTATGCTGAACGAAAATGCTAGCTCATCTATGCACGATGGAGATTAGTTGGAATTTATACACTTAATTTCCGATAAATCGTAGTAATACTAGCATTAGTTGGAATTAATCCACTTAATATTGATCAATATGGATAATTCGGGCTGAAAGTAGATTTTTAGTTTTACTTTTTCCACTTCAGTGCTGCGATATCGTAATGCCAGCTGATTAGTGGTAGTTTTTCCACATAAATTTGTATATCAACGAAAAGTAATCATAGTTTAAGAATGTTGAGCGATACACATAGCAAACGTCCATTCCAGCGAAAGGATCGACGCTAAGCCTTGGAGTCAGGACTTATATCCCCGCCTCTACGCCCCCTCCTGCTCCAGATGCAGCAGCTGGGAGGGATCAAGCAACAGGGTCACACAATCCCCTTCCCGAACCCGCAGCCAGCGGCCGTCATTCAGCAGGTCTACGGTCAGACTGATCCCCTCGGCCATGACCGTGGCGCGGATGATATTGCCCAGAATCGACACGGACTGAACCTGTCCGCGTACATCCACCATGCCATCCGCATCATCCTGAATTGCTTCACCTTCAGCCAGCAGGGTTACCGCCTCGGGGCGGATTGCAAAACGGTCGGAGCGGCTGTCGATCCTGCGGAACAGCGCGAGTGCCTCCGCCCGGTTGAATACGTTATAGCTGCCCATGAACCGGGCCGCGAATTCTGTGCGGGGCGCTGTGTACAGCTGCTCCGGGGAACCTTCCTGCACCATGCGCCCCTGGTTCATGATGCAGATCCGGTCCGAGAGGATCAGCGCTTCCTCCTGGTCGTGGGTCACGAACAGCGTCGTCATGCCCAGCCGCCGCTGAATATCGCGGATTTCCGCGCGCAGATTCTTGCGGATTTTGGCGTCGAGCGCGCTGAGCGGTTCGTCCAGCAGCAGCAGCTTCGGCTGGACGGCCAGCGAGCGCGCCAGCGCCACCCGCTGCTGCTGTCCACCGGACAGCGCCTGCGGATAGACACCGCGCTTGTCTTCGAGATCGACCAGCGCCAGCAGTTCTTCGCACCGGCTGCGCCGTGCCGCCGGTGCAACGCCGCGCATGCGCATTCCGTATTCCACATTCTGGCTGACGGTCAGATTGGGGAACAGCGCATAGGATTGGAACACCATGCCCACATCCCTGCTGCGCGGCGGCAGCTTCGTCAGCTCCTTGTCCGCGAGCCTGATACTGCCGCTGTCCAGCTCAGTCAGCCCGGCGATGCAGCGCAGGAGCGTGCTTTTGCCGCAGCCGGAAGGGCCCAGCAGCGTGATCAGCTCCCCCTCTGCGATGTTCAGATCTACTCCAGCCAGCACAGGCGTATCACCAAAGCTTTTGCGGACACCTTCCAGCTTCAGATAATCTTCCATTCCTTTATCCCCCTTATTGTGGACCTCCGGCCGCTAGACCTTACTTCGCCTGCCCTTTAATCTTCATGCCAAGCTTCATCAGCACGGCCGACAGCAGCAGAATAAATACAAAATAGGAAATGGCAATCGCGCTGGCCAAATGTCCGCTTTCCCCCACCCGCTGGTACAAATAGACCTGAATCGTCTGGATATGGCCTCCCACCAGCATATTCGTCAGTACGAACTCCCCAAACAGCACGGAGAAGGACAACAGCGCGGAGACCATGACCCCCGGCCAGATATTCGGCAGAATCACATTTACAAAAGCAGTCCGTCTCTTGGCCCCAAGCAGCTCAGCGGCATTCAGCAGCTCTACAGCCGATACACTCAGCAAGCTGTTGCGGATGCCCTGATACATATACGGCAGGATGACCACGAAATACGCCCCTACCAGCAAATAAGCGGTACCCGAAATGTCGAATGGGCCAGAGGAATAGGTGCGGATCAGGCCTACAGCCGCCACAACTCCCGGCACAGCGTAAGGCAGAACAACAATTCCCTTCATGAAGCTCTCCCAGCGCGGAAAATAAACCGTAATGACAAAAACAGCCGGCAGCATCACGGCAAGACTGAGCAGCACGCTGATGATGCACAGATACAGCGAAGTCCACAGCGCCTCCAGAAAGCGGATATCCCGGAACATGTCACTGAACCAGTTAAGTGTCCAGCTGCGGGGCAGCAGCGTATTCTGCCAATCCTGGGCAAAAGCATATAATCCCGTTGCCAGCAGCGGCAGCAGCAGATAGACCATGAGCAGGAGCATGAAGGTGCGCGGGGCGAAGCCCGCTTTGCGCGTATTCATGGTCCCGCCTCCTCACGGACTGCTGGCCAGCGCCGGTTGGATCGTCCGCTGCTGCGCTCCTGCCTGGCAGGAATTCTGCCGCCGAATCCTTCCATCCGCCGTACCATCCGCTGATTAAGGAACACAGCCAGCAGCGTACTTAGTGCAAGCAGAACCGCCAGGGTGCTGCCCATCTCCGGCTGGGTCACCACATCACCAGCAACTAATGAACCGATACGGACAGCGAGCAGATTATAGTTCCCGCCAACCAGCGCGTAGGCAGTAGCATAAGCGCCCATCGCATTGGCGAAGAGAATGCCAAGTGTACCGAAGATTGCCGGAGACAACACCGGCAGACCGACCGTCTTCCAGAACTGCCAGGATCCTGCTCCAAGCAGGGAAGCCGCTTCCCTCCACTGCTCCCGGATGCCATAGAACGCCGGGTACAGCAGCAATAAGGCCAGCGGAATCTGGAAATAGACGTACACCAGAATCAGACCGGACCAGCTGTACAGGTTAAATCCGCCAAATACGCTCCAGCCCCACTGTTTGAACAGCAGCGTGAACACGCCATTGTTGCCAAGCAGAATAATGTAGGCAAAAGCCAGCGGAACCCCGGCAAAGTTCGAGGTCATATTGGACAGCATCAGCAGCCGGTCCCGTACCGCAGGGGCAAAGCGGGTAATACAGTATGCACATAGAAGCCCTACACCCACCCCGATCAGGCTGGAGAGGACGGAGATTAGCAGGCTGTTCTTGATCGCCTGCATATAGTAGGCACTGCTCAGCGCATGCCGGTAGTTGGCCAGGGTGAAACCCGCTTCGTCCGAGCTGCGGAAGCTGCCCGACAGCATGGAGAAGACAGGCACCACCTGAAAGGCCAGCACCATCAGCACAAACGGAGCCAGGGCCAGCATCAGGCCGCGTTGTCTCTGTTTCATCCTGCACGCTCCTCTCGTGAAGAATAAGCAAGCGGGCGCCTTAGGCATACAGCTCAGGCGCCCCCATATCTCTTGTATGAAAACTGATTCTAAAGACGGTTAGTTCAAATGCACAAGCACGCGTTCCTGCCACAGCTGGGGAAGGCTCTTCGCGGTTTTTTCCCACACTTTATAGTCACCAACCGGCTTCACATTGGCGTATTCCGCTTGAGGCAGCAGCTTCGCGGCAACATCCTCCGGAAGCTTCACGCTGTCGCGGATCGGACGGGCATAGCCTTTCGCCAGATTGATCTGCCCTTCGTCGCTAAGAATATACTCACGCGTCAGCTTGGCCGCATTGGGATGCGGGGCCCATTTGTTGATAACCGTCGCATAACCGCTTACCACACTGCCTTCCTTTGGAATCGCGACGTCAAAACCATTTTTGTCGATCTGGTCCTTATAGTTCAGCGCGTTGAAATCCCACAGCAGCGTCACTTCCACTTCACCCTTCTCGATGTTGGCAAGTGAAGCCTCAGCATTGGAGAGCCGGCCTTTTTTCGCCAGGTCTTCAAAGAAGGCAATCCCCGGTTCAATGTTCGACTCATCTCCGCCAAAAGCAATCGCTGCGGCGAGCACAGCCATTTGGGCCTGAGCCGCTTTGGTCACATCGCCCACGATGATTTTGTAATTGCCGTTCTTCAGGTCCTCCCAGCTCTTCGGCGGGTCGGCCACCAGCTTGGTATTGGTCAGAAAAGAAATACTGCCTTGATAACCCACAACCCAATTACCGTCCTTATCCTTGGCCCAAGTGGGGATCTCGTCCCAATGGGAGGTTTTGTAGGGCTGGGTTACGCCTTTATCCACTGCAACCGGACCGAAGGCAATGCCCACGTCGCCAATATCGGCTGTCGGCTTATCCTTTTCCGCTTCGAACTTGGCAATTTCCTCTGCACTCGACATATCTGTATCGGTATGTGTAATTTCATACTTGGCCGTAATATCATTCCAGGTATCCTTCCAGTTAGCCCACGAATCCGGCATGCCCACACTGACTACAGCGCCTTCTTTGGTAGCTTCGGCTTCAATTTCGTTTAAGCTCAGCTCTTTGGCCCCGGCATTGCCGTTCTCTTTATCAGCTTTGGCTTCCGAGTTGGCACAAGCGGCAAGCAACAGGACGAGCAAGGACAACAGCAGACCCATGGATAAAAGTTTTGCGAATCTTTTTTTCATGATTTCCCTATCACTCCTATTTCTGATTTGCGGGCTCCCTCTCTGATCCAAGCTTATTCGCTGCCCAACTGAAGTATAGGGGGACACTATTCGCCAGATATTAAACTGAGTAGTAAGATTTGTAAAAAAAATAGCCCCACAAAGTGGGGCCTCGCTTCGAGGCTTATGCCAAGTATTTCTTTATCTGTCGACCAATCAGGTCGGTTATTATTTCACTGTTCAATTAACGATATAAGTATAGCTTGCTCCGCTTACCCTTGAACCGCCTTCACCTTCCACCATTTGCTTACGTAATCTTGATGAAATTGAGGGATATGGAGGCCTGCCTGCATGAGAAAATCTCCTCTGTGATCATCCAGCCCTTCAACGCTATAGGTCCATTCCTGATTTAGGCCCTGCAAGGCCAAGCGCTTCATGGGAGCGTTAGGCACTGCAAGCACTTGGAAATAAAATACCAAGGCCTCTTTACGGTCTTCGGAAACAAACATCCATGCCGTCTCATTCCCCTTGCCTGAAAAAGGACTTCTTAAGCGATAGAAATCACCTTGCTGCACCAAGGACCGTATCTCCTTATATGCAGCCACCTGCCCCCGGACTATCGCTTTCTCTTCCTCGGTAAATACAGTCAGATCAAGCTCATAGCCAAAGTTGCCGGACATGGCTACGTCTCCGCGTGTCTCAAGAGGGGTTGTCCGGCCTACCTGATGATTCGGTACAGCGGATACATGAGCGCCCATCGTGCTGATTGGGTAAACGATGCTGGTGCCGTATTGAATCTTGAGACGCTCAACTGCGTCGGTATCGTCACTCGTCCAGGTCTGCGGCATGTAATACAGCATCCCCGGATCGAAGCGGCCTCCCCCACCGGAGCAACTTTCGAACAACACCTTAGGGAATTTTTCCGTTAACCGCTCAAGAAGCTCGTAAAGTCCAAGTATATACCGGTGGGCTGTCTCGGACTGCCGTTCCGCACTTGCCAATGCCGAACCGATCTCAGTCATGTTCCGGTTCATGTCCCACTTGACGTAAGAAATAGGAGCCGATTCGAGGACCGCGCTTAGCGATTCAAACAGATAATCCTGCACATCCAGCCGTGACATATCGAGAACCAGCTGCTTCCGGGCCTCCGTCCGCCGCCGCTGTGGAGCGTGCAGACACCAGTCCGGATGCTTCGTATAAAGGTCGCTGTCGGGAGAAATCATCTCTGGCTCGAACCAGAGACCGAACTGCAGGCCCTGTCGATTGACCCGTTCTGCCAGTTCCTGCAGGCCCTGGGGCAGCTTATTGCGGTCCACAATCCAGTCCCCCAAAGAGCTGGTATCATCATCCCGCTTGCCAAACCAGCCATCATCCAATACAAAGAGCTCAATCCCCAGCTCAGCGGCCGTTGCAGCGATTGCCTCGATCTTGTCTGCGTTAAAGTCGAAGTACGTCGCTTCCCAATTATTGACCAGAATCGGACGTTCCCGGTCACGGTAAGCACCTCGGCATAAACGTGTCCGATACAGCTTATGATAGGTGCGAGACATGCCTCCCAACCCTTCCGGCGAATAAACCATCACGGCCTCTGGCGTTTGGAAGCTCTCACCTGGCAACAAAAGCCACGAGAAATCGAAAGCATTAATCCCGATGGATACCCGCGTTGTATCGAACTGATCGACCTCCGCCTCCGCCTCGAAGTTACCGCTATACACCAAGCTGAATCCGAATACATCCCCCTGGTCTTCATCCGCATTCGGCCGGAGCAGAGCAACAAAGGGATTCATCTGGTGACTACTTGCGCCCCGGCGGCTCTGGGCGGTTATACCTCCATGGCCTAAGGGTCTTCTTTCAATGTGACGCTCTCTGGTCCAAGAACCGTACAGGTTTAGCCAATCGAAATCAGCATCCTGAAAATCCACACTGGCACTCGCAGCCTTCAGGAGACGTAACGGCTCCTTCCCTTTGTGGGTGAACTTTACGGACCGTGCAATGGCGCTGAATGTCTCAAACACGGTATAGCTCAGCACAACTGTAAGCCCTAAATGTTCATCACTGAGCTCCAGTTCAAGTGTCTGTACATCGTCGCCATCTTCTGCATATACCGCCGGCAGCCCTTCGAGGGAAGGCTTACCTTGAACTATTCGGTGAGTCCTGTATACCAGCTCCGTCACCCTGGTGCCGTCTTCCAACTGGATCTGATAGGCTGGAGTCCGGAAGTCGCCCGTTCCATATTGGGGGTACTCCTGGGGCAGAGTATCCAAGGATATGCTGTTGTCTCCCGGGACCGAATTTGGAATGAAGGAACAACGCTCTATATGCTGAAGCAGCCCAGTCAGGTTCCCTTCCTGACTTAGTTTTTTTCCCCAATACGCATGGGCGGGATAGCCATGAACCAGTTGAATCACGTAGCTCATGTCCTTCGACTGAAGGTGGAATAACCCCTCTTGTTCATGATAAAAGATAGCCATAATTGCTCTCCTTATTCTCTGTGTAGTTAAACCTATTTTGGACAGTTATTTCACTGCCCCGCGTGTAACACCGCTGATAATCCATTTTTGCGCCAGTATATATACAACCAGCATAGGTGCCATAGCCATTAAGTAGGAAGCGAACGCAAGGTTCGTATCCTGTCCGAATTTCGATTGGAAAATGAATTGTGCAAGCGGCAAAGTGGCTTGCGATTCTTGGTCCAGCATAATAAGCGGCAGCAAAAAGTCATTCCATGCCCATACCGTTGTTATAATGGCAACCGTAGCATTAATAGGCGCCAGCAGCGGAAATACAATCTTCCAGAATGTTTGCCACACTGAAGCGCCATCTACAACAGCCGCTTCATCAAGCTCTTGAGGCAAGCTTCTTAGATATCCTACATACAGCAGGACGTTAAAGGATAAGCCATAAACAATATAGAGCACTATGAGGCCATACAGATTATCCAAACCGAATTTGGCTGTCAATTTTACAACAGGGAGCATGATAATCGGGAATGGAACAAACATCGCACTGATGAAGTAAAAATAAAGACCTTTAAAAAACTTATGGTCAAATTTTTTCTTTATCGCATAGGCGACAAAAGAATTGGTCAATAGTGTAAAGGTAACAGTCAATATGGTGATGATAGAGCTATTCCGAAACTTTTGCCAATAATTAACCTGATCAGCAGCGATGCCGAAGTTTTCCCATCTCCATTCTTTCGGAAAAGCGAGAACACCATTTGCAATTTCCTGGTTATTTTTTATTGCCAGCATGAATGTCATATACAAGGGGAATAGCACAAATATAGACCCGGCAATAAGAAAACAAGTGGCTACCCAATTGGTCCGGTTTAAACGCATTATAAATTCAGCTCCCTCTTCTGCAGATAACGAAGCTGGATAAATGAAATTGCCACAATAACCACAAAGTAAATAACAGCATTGGCCGATTGGAAAGCAAATTCATTACCCGAGAATCCGTTCTTGTAAATCAAAAACGCAATCGAACGGGTAACTCCGAAGGGGCCTCCACCCGTCAGTGCAAGAATCTGATCGAAGACCTGTAGAAATCCCTTTAGGGAGAGCACCATATTTATCGTGAAAAATGGAGCAATCATCGGGAACGTTATACCCCAAAATTCCTTCCATTTATTAGCCCCGTCCAGAGCAGAGGCCTCGTACAGATCTTCAGAAATTGTTTGTAGCCCTGCCAGGTACAATACCGTGTTAAAAGCCGCAGATTGCCACACAGTAACGAAAACAATCGCCAGCCATGAGCCCTTCTCATTTCCGAGCGGGTTGACCATCCACTTCTCAATCCCCAGGTATCCCATCATATCAATCCAAAAATTCGCAAAGAAATAATTGAAAATATAAGCAACAATCAACATACTTAAGATATATGGCATAAAATAAAGACCTTTAAAAAAGTTTTTAAATTTAATATTACTATTCAGTGCCAGCGCTATGGCTAAGCTCAGAATATTCACTAAAATCGTCGTTACGATGGCAAATTTGAACGTAAACAGGTATGCACCCAGAACATCCTTATCTTTAAAAACATTGAGATAGTTTACGAACCCCACGATTTTGTAAGTAGGCCGAAGTCCGTTCCAATCCGTAAAGCTGTAAAATATGCCCATTAAAGCCGGTATGGTATGGAAGATAAAAAACAATATAGAAGCAGGCAAGACCAGTAACAAGTAGGTTCCCATATTTTTTCTTTTCACCATGCATTCCTCCTTCTCCCCATTAAAATAGGAATGAAAAGCGACATTATGCTTTTCATCCCCTTTTACAATGCTATTTAGGCTCTGGTATTAACGATTCGCCAATTTGTCATATTCTTCGTCCATTTTTTTCAGGGCATCATCAACATTTTTCTTCTGCATCAGCTCTTGAATAATTACGTCAAGGGCCATACCGTTAATATAGTGATCCGGAAAGTCCGCTACTCGGCCTTCTTCAAATGCCGGCTTAAGGTCCGCATATACTTCATCGTTCTGGAACACATCTTTAATGGCGGAGAAGGATTTCTGCTCGTTTATATACTGCTGGGCGTTATCTGTCTGCATCATGAAGTCGATAAATTTCGTCGCTTCCTCCGGAGCTTTGGATGAGGCGGAGAGGGCAAACAATACATCGACACCGGATACTAGAAAGTTCTTGGATTTATCATTGGTTAACGGGTAGGGGAAGACGCCAAGCTTAATATCGGGATTAGCCTTCAGGATCTCCGGAATGGCCCAAACGCCTTGAAGATACATTACGGAGGAGCCTTTGGCGAATTTGGCATTCGCGTCATTATAGCCGTCGGCGAAACGGTCTCCCTCCTGGCCATTCTGCATAAACTCAACATATTGAGCCATCAATTCTTTATGGCCGGCGGCGAAAGTGGTCTTGCCCGCTTTACGATCCGCGTAGAACGTTGCAGGCTGCAAGTCCGCTACGAACACATTCCAAGCAGGCAGCGCGGTCCAGGCATCTTTAAAAGCCAAGTGAAATGGCACTTTACCTGCTGCTTTAATTGTAGCCAAGACCTTATCCATCTCGTCCTTAGTAGTCGGAACCGATAACCCCAGTGCTTTGAATTCGTCTTTATTGTAGATGATGCCGTTTGCGTTGGCGGCAAAAGGCACGCCGTAAAGCTTTTCAGACCCCGTAATCAATTGCAGGGTTTTCTTGTAGTTCTCGATTACATTGGCCTGACCCGGGTAATTCGTAAGATCGGCCAGCACACCGTTTCTGGAAAGATCCTCGAATTGGGCATCTCCGCCCACCGAGATGATATCCGGCACATCACCCTTGGCTATACGGGTTTTCAGCACCGTAGCTGCTTCAGGAACGTTAGTCTGAACAATGTCGATGCCCGGGTTAGCGGCTTCGAATTTTTTAATCAATGCATCATAAGTGGCAACAGCTTCGGATTTATATTGGAAAAACTCGATCTTAACCTTTTTGTCACCGCCGGAAGCTTCTTCTTTCTTGCTGCCAGATGCATCTTTATTGCCGCCACATGCGCTAAGAGTGGATAATATTAACACTAATGCAATAGCAAGAGATAATGGTTTTTTCATCATACTGTCCCCCAGACTTTAGTTGAATGCGAACTCCATTTCCGGTACAATAGTATTGGTGTTTTTCCTAGCCGACCTAGTCATTGCCGTGACTGGGTCTTTTGTTTAACTTGTTCCATAAATCACCTCCTCCATGGAATCTACAAACTTATTTGTTCATATTCTTGTGTGCTCCGCAGCTTTCCCGAACCACTAGCTCAGTTTCGATCACAGCGTGAATGGCCGGTTCCCTCCCTTCCAAACGTTCCATCAAAAGTTGTACAGCCGTTCTGCCGATTTGCTCTGGATAAACTCTCACACTTGTCAGAGGTGGATTCATATATGCCGAAACCTCTACATCATCAAATCCTATGATTGCCATCTCCTCAGGCACCTTTACCTGTTGTTCCTGCAACGCCCGAAGGGCACCAATGGCCATCGGATCACTGGCAACGAAGCACGCTCTCGGACGGTCTGGCCTTCTGAGAAGCGCTTTCATTTGCTCATAACCACTAGCTGTACTCCAATCTCCAAAGAACATATAATCTTCATTAAACAGTCCCTTTTCATTCATCAGTTGTTCAAAGTAAACTTGGCGCTTATCTACCACAGTATCTCCTTCATGTTTGGCCCATAGCTTGTAAAGGTAATCTCGTCCCCCAATCATGCCGATATCCCGGTATCCAAGAGCTATAAAGTGTTCAACCACATCTTTTACAGCCTGCTTAAAGTTGATACTGACCGAATCATACCCCCTTAATTCTTCAAGTGTATGGTTGACCAATACGATAGACTTGTGATTAGGAAAAATCCTATGGATATCCTCCGTATCAATAGAACCCACCACGATCAGACCATCCATTTGTTGACAAGCCGCTGGATCTACTTCATTTCCTCTGATCACTCTTCCAATGGGAATTCCAAGCTCATCACATCTTTTTTCAATACTAATGCGGATTTTGGTGAAATACGGATCCTCTTTTTCATCATCGGTAGAGATCCATAGAAGCAATCCTACCTGCTTGCTGGATAAATCGCTTTCTTGTTTCAGCCGCTTCACACGGCTTGGCTTATATTGCATCAGTTCTGCAATTTGAAAAATCCGTTCGCGCGTCCCTTCACTTACAGAAAGTGTGGCATCATTATTTAGAACACGGGAAACCGTCGCCGGAGATACATTGGCTTTTATCGCTATATCTTTTACTGTAGCCATTCGTCACAACACCTTTTAGTAAATATATTAACTTAACAATTTGAATTTTATCATACGCAAAAAATAATTGCAAACCCTTTCATTTAATTTTTTTTCTAAATATCACCCGTAATCAATGTTATCTTGTCAATATTTTTATTTTACCCATTATTTTCAACATTATTTAGGAAATTTATTAACTTCAAAAATAATTAATGACTGAAAGTAGCTCACCTCTACTTATGATACAGTCCTCCGCACTGTCTGTAACGGCAAGTTTAAAAGGCCTCCCATTGCAGGGATGCCCCTTTCTTTCTAAATAAGAATCTAACGTATCCGCTTACTTAACTCCAAACCATAATAAACGCCCAGTTTTTCTTTATAGTCACCAACCGGCCTCACATTGGCGTATTCCGCTTGAGGCAGCAGCTTCGCGGCAACATCCTCCGGCAGCTTCACGCTGTCGCGGATCGGACGGGCATAGCCTTTCGCCAGATTGATCTGCCCTTCGTCGCTAAGAATATACTCGCGCGTCAGTTTGGCCGCATTGGGATGCGGGGCCCATTTGTTGATGACCATCGCATAACCGCTTACCACACTGCCTTCCTTTGGAATCGCCACGTCAAAACCGTTTTTGTCGATCTGGTCCTTATAGTTCAGCGCGTTGAAATCCCACAGCAGCGTCACTTCCACTTCACCCTTCTCGATATTGGCAAGTGAAGCCTCAGCATTGGAGAGCCGGCCTTTTTTCGCCAGGTCTTCAAAGAAGGCAATCCCCGGTTCAATGTTCGACTCATCTCCGCCAAAAGCAATCGCTGCGGCGAGCACAGCCATTTGGGCCTGAGCCGCTTTGGTCACATCGCCCACGATGATTTTGTAATTGCCGTTCTTCAGGTCCTCCCAGCTCTTCGGCGGGTTGGCCACCAGCTTGGTATTGGTCAGAAAAGCAATATAGGGGGACACTATTCGCCAGACATTAAGAGTAATAGTAACATTTGTAAAAAAACAACTACCTGGATTGCAGACAGTTGTTTTCTGTGATTATTTGTAAGCTACGCCGTACAAGTTACATACGCAGATGCTTTTTGAACCAATCCAAAATTTCCGGGAAGACTTCGTCCAGATAATTCATGGTGCAATGCTCCGCATCCTCCATATAATTCAGCGTCGTTTCCCCTTTGGCCCAGCCCACCATTTTGTCTGCATGCGTCTTGGGCAAAGGCATCACCTCATCACGGCCCGCATGGTAAAAGAGCAGCGGTGAGCGCAGGGCGGGAGCCTCTTCAATATCATAATTGAACTGCGGGAGCGCCGCTTCCAGTGTTTCGCAGCCCGTCATATACGTAACCCCCCGCTGCCAGATCGGATTTAGCTGCTTCAACCCCCGCAACCCGCCGATATACACCAGACCGCTGTTACCGGCCGTACATTTCACTCTCGAATCGCGGGCTGCCGCCTCAGGCGCCAAATATCCCCCCAGACTAAAGCCGACAAGGCCGATCCTTGTGAGATCTATTCCGCTCGGCGGCTGCTGTTCAAACCAGTCGATTACCGCGGATACCGCAGAATGGTAATCCCGGGCGTCAAATTTCAGCGAACGCCACATTTCCCCCTGTCCCGGTCCGTCGAATGTAAAAAAATTAAAGCCCTGCCCGCTAAACACCGAGCCGAAATGATGCCCTTCTGCCTCTTTAATGTTATCCATGCCATTCACAAAAATAACAAGGGGCCTGCCTTCTGTGTCTGCTTTCCGCAAATACCCGGGGATGGAAACTCCGCGATACGGGATATCCACCCGGACAGGCTTCTCCGTGTCGTTATACAAAGAGAGTGCCCGGACATAGCTTTTCCTTGCCTTTTCCTGTGTGGCTTCTTTCTGCACGCTGTCGATAAAAAAGATATGTTGACCCGCATGGTAGCAGGCCACCGCTTCATGGAACAAAGCCCTGGATTTGCCCAGGTTGCCTTCTGCAAGTGCCTTTTCCGCAATGCGGTACACCTCATCTCCTTCTGCCGTCCAGATCTCACACCACTTGCGCCAATCGCCGATTCTCGCCACCACTCTTCGAAGTCTTCCATAATCCGTCCCGAACATTAGAAACCTGCCATACCAGTGCTGATACACTCTCTCTTCATTAAAAACAAACCGGAATGCGAATCTTTCCTTCATTGTGAGCTCTGTCATGATCACCCAATCCTTTCGTGGTTGAGATTTATATAAGTTAAACTTTAGATTTTCATAATGGGGTCTGGTTGTAACTGCGGGGAATGTTTGGACTTCCGGCCGCTGTTATGTTTGGATTTCCTGATTTTTTCCGCTGGGAGCGGTAGAAATCCAAACCTTGCCTATGCTTCCGATGCGAGCTTTCCTGCGGAAAGCTTTCAGGCGGACGCGTTCGCTCCTACAGTTCCAAACTTCCCCTCCGCACTTCTACCCATTTTATTGAATTTTCAAGTTTATCTTATATAGTGGTTATATAT
>NZ_LVWH01000224.1:0-25415 GCF_001909045.1 Paenibacillus sp. P3E
TTAACACACAAAATATAATAAAACAACATTGCTTCGTCGCTATGTTTGATAGATGGGTGAGGTCTAAAGTATAGAGAAGTAAAGCAGGCTGTCCCTAAAAAGAAATAGGGAGGGAAGAACATGAAGATATTTAGTAGCCGAGAAGATCATGTGATTACGTGTTAACTAAAGTGGTGTTACAGGTGGAAAAACCATGAGAACTAGCGAAAGAGAACAGCCTGCGGACTGTTCTCTTTGTTGTGCAACTTTTCGTATTGCAGCTATCCTCCAAGACACTGCTCTCCTACAATCCTCTTGATACCTGCCTCATAGAAAGGGTACATATCATCAAGCTCCATAATATGGGTTTGAATGGGCACACCATACATTAAAGCGAACAATTGACATACAAATTCATTATATTGAGAAGGATGAATCGTTTTAATCTCCGAAAGATGGTACATAAAAACCTGCTGCAGGCTCAGCGGCTCTACTTTTTGGTCAAAGGCTTCCTTATTAAAGAGATAATACTCGTAAGGTGAAGGTTCGATAGCGGGTGGTTTTTCTGTAAGCTTACTATAATATTGAATGAGCGATATCATGATTTTTTTACCCGGAACCGTGTCATCACAAATCGATTGAAAAACTTTATACAGTCCTGCTTCACCTTGATACTTTTTGTGGTGGATATCAAAACTTCTATCATAAAGCCACTTACATATAAAGTAATCTAAAACCTGTTCCTTGTAGCTAAAGTTCTTAAAAAAAGTAACTTTAGTCGTATTTATGTTAGAACACAGTTCTTCAAGGGTTAAATCATTAATACTTTTCGTTTGCAGCAGACGAAGCATCTCTTCCAGAATAGATACCCTCAAAAGAGCTGCTTTTTTTTCTCTAACCCCGAAATTCTCCATCTATTTGCTCCTTCCTGGTTCTGCTTCTAATCCAGGCTACACCGTTTACTAGTAAGATCGCGAGAATCACAATATAAAATATTGAAGTTGACATGCTTTTGATGATTGTAAAGGTACTTGCAACATATACAAGGTTTACTGGAACTGCCGCTTTATACGAAAGCATTATGAATATCATGAGGTTTTCCAGGTAATCAAAGAACATAGCGGCCAAGGGAAGAGATAATGCGGCTTTTGAAAAGGAAGAATATCCAGTTAATGCTGAGGTATGCTTCACCTTACGATGTAGACGCATCAGTAAAATGAAAGTAGATAATCCGGTTAGGCCATTTAGGACAGGAAACAAAATATCGAGGGGTAACTGCACATGAAGATACAGGTTGTAGCCTTTTTCCGATAACTGAGAGAGAAACTTAAGCGCATATTCATAAGTATACCCCAAAGGATTCATATCAAAGATCAAGAGACCACCAGCCTCATGGCTTATACGTGGAATAGAATAACTCTGCATGATGATAAAAATAGATTGAGACATAAATAGAAACAGCAGCCACAGCTTAATCGTTACAGTTTCAAGACTTTTAGCCAGCTTGTGTATCATGAAAGACCTCCCCGAAATTAAATTTACCGTAGTAAATAAATTAACTGAAGTTAATTATAATATATGGGGGTTTCGGCTCTAAGTCAACCGTGTTTTTTGTTATTTGCTTCATCAATGCCCATCGTTGCAGGAATAACTTTGCTTTGTATTTTTGGACTTTCGAAGCTTCTTAATAAGATTAGTAACTACGGGAGACGTTAACTGAGATATAAGCCAATTGGTGGTTACATATCTCGGGGATATACGGAGAACGTAACGAAACTCCATCGGACTCCCAGCTTTGACTTTACTTTTAGCAATGGATTTTTTTGATCACTAGAAATATCAGGTTATCCCCCGGTCATGTCTGAACTGCTTGGGCGTCATCCCGGTATATTTCTTGAACACTTTGGTGAAGTAGCTCTGGTCATTGAAATGAAGCCGGGTTGCGATATCCGAGAGGGGAATGCCCGGCAGCTCCATCAGACGTTTGGCTTCCCCGATCCGTTCCCGCTGAATGTAATCACTTACGGCCAGGCCGGTCTCCTTCTTGAACAGCTGGGACAGGTAGCTGGCATTCAGCCCGGTCACCCCGGCAAGCTTGCTCAAGCTGAGCTCCTCGTATAAATGGTTGAAAATATAATTCTGGCACAGCGCAGAGGTGCGGGACAGCTTGGACCTGTGGTTGTCTTTCACATGATCGGCGAAGTCGCACAACGCGGCTAGCAAGGCCCGGTCCACCGCCGGAATATCCTTCAGTTCTTCAATGTGTTGAATATGAAAGTCGCTCAGCGTGTAGGCAATCTCCCAGAACAGCCCTCCGTCCATGGCCGCGCGTGTTGCCAGGGTAATAGAGGTGATGGCGAGATTCTTTTTGCTGCGCAGCTGGCTTTTCTTGGAGAGCAATCCATACTGATCTTCGTTAAAACCCGCATGCGTCTGCAGCAGCCCTTCCTTGTCTCCATTCCGGATGTGTCTGAACAGCTCACGCTCTTGGCTTGGGTCATGGTGCAGCCAGGTATTTTCCCGGCGGTAGGACAGATCCAGATCAGGTGCCCCGCCCTCTAGCTGAGCAGGTTGGAGCTTCAGTGAATCCAGCAGCAGTTCGTTGATGGTTAGGGCTTGGCCGGTTACCAGTGTATACAGCAGGATGGCCGCATGATACAACCGCATCCGGTCCAGTACGGGAAGCAAGTCGTAATATTGCAACCAGACCTCCAGCTGTCCAGAAGAAATATTATGGTCCCGCAGGAGGCTTGCCGCGGTTTCTTCGTTCATGGACGTATACAGTGAAGGGCCGATCACGAGGGTTCCAGCCAGCTTCAGCTCACCAGATAATGGGAGTACAACGAAATTCTCCAGGTATGCCGTTGTGCAGATTTGCGGCAAAGCAGCAGTCCTTGCATCACTCCCGCTGTTCGCTGCATCCAGCACATGCTCCCGAACTTCTGCCAGCAGCCCCTGGCTGTCTTGAGCGGGAGGCCGGGCTTGGTAAAACTGGGGTAGTGCCTGCTCCGTTTCGCCCTCTGTATTCAGCCAAATGACCGGTATCCGGTAAGCCTCGTACAGCAACCTGCAGATATAAGGAATCCGTTCACCGTCCTCTAGATGATCAAGCATATTCTCTCACCTCACACCTAATGAAAATACCAATAATACAATGATTTTGCCATAAATCTGCCGGGAAGTATATTAGAATGGAGACAAGAAAGCACTTTCAAGGAGGTATATGATGACTACTGACCTAAAGCACCTCATTCCTCAAATGACGCTTGAAGAGAAGGCTGGACTCTGCTCGGGGCTGGATTTCTGGCATACCAAAGGCATTGAGCGGCTGGGTATCCCTTCTGTAATGGTGACCGATGGACCGCATGGACTACGTAAGCAGGCAGAAAGCGCCGACCATCTTGGTCTTCATAACAGTGTGCCTGCTACCTGTTTTCCTTCGGCGGCTGGACTCGCTTCTTCCTGGAACCGTGAGCTGATCCGCCGGGTGGGTGAAGCATTGGGCAGAGAATGCCAGGCTGAGGATGTAGCCGTCCTGCTGGGGCCGGGAGCGAATATCAAGCGTTCACCGCTGAATGGACGGAATTTCGAGTATTTCTCGGAAGACCCCTACTTATCATCGGAGATGGCTGCCAATCATATTCAGGGTGTGCAGAGTCAGGGTGTGGGTACATCGCTGAAGCATTTTGCCGCCAATAACCAGGAGCACCGCCGAATGTCTACCGATGCCGTCATTGATGAGCGGACGCTGCGGGAGATCTATCTGGCGAGCTTCGAAGGGGCCGTGAAGCAAAGCCAGCCCTGGAGCGTCATGTGCTCCTACAACCGGGTGAATGGTGAATACGCTTCGGAGAGCGAAACGCTGCTAACCCGGATTCTGCGGGACGAATGGGGCTTCGAAGGCTTCGTAGTGTCCGACTGGGGAGCGGTGAACGAACGGGTGAAGGCGCTACAGGCAGGACTTGAGCTGGAAATGCCTTCTAGCGGAGGGATCGGTGACGCCAAAATCGTTGCCGCCGTGAACAGCGGCGAGCTGTCCATGGAGACGCTGGACCTTGCGGTGGAGCGGCTGCTGAACTTTATTGGTAAACGGACAGAGAACCGAATGGAGAACGCTTCGTTCGATCCGGAGGAGCATCACCGGCTTGCCCGTGAAGTGGCCCGGGAGAGCATGGTGCTGCTGAAGAATGAAGACAACCTGCTCCCGCTTGCCCAAGAAGGCAAGATTGCCATCATTGGAGAATTTGCCAAGAAGCCGCGTTATCAGGGCGGGGGAAGCTCGCATGTGAATCCGACGAAGCTGGATGATGCTTTTGCAGAACTACAGGCGGTGGCGGGAGCTTCCGCAAGCTTCCAGTATGCTCAGGGCTATGAGCTGGGCAGTGATGAGATTAATGAGGAGCTTTTGCGTGAGGCGCGTGAGGCAGCACTTCAGTCAGAAGTCGCAGTGTTGTTCCTTGGATTGCCGGACAGATACGAGTCGGAGGGCTATGACCGCAGCCATCTGTCGCTGCCCGCAAGCCATATTGCGCTGATTGAAGCGGTGGCTGAGGTGCAGGAGAATTTGATAGTTGTCCTTAGCAACGGATCTCCGGTGGAAATGCCTTGGCTCGGCAAGATAAAGGCGGTTCTGGAAGGCTATCTGGGCGGACAGGCCTTTGGCGGTGCGGTTGCTGATCTGCTCTTCGGCGCTGTAAGTCCAAGCGGTAAGCTGGCGGAGACATTCCCGGTGAAGCTGAGCGATAACCCGTCATTCCTGAATTTCCCCGGTGAAGGGGATAAGGTGGAGTATAAGGAAGGCTTGTTCGTCGGCTACCGCTATTATGATAAAAAAGAGCTGGAGCCGCTGTTCCCGTTTGGTTTCGGCCTGAGCTACACCGAATTCGAGTACAGTGATCTGGTGCTGGATAAAACCGGCAATAGCGATACGGAAACCGTGCACGTCAGCGTGACCATAAAGAATACCGGCAGCCGGGCCGGACAGGAGATTGTGCAGCTCTATGTAAGTGATATTGAGAGCAGCTTTATCCGTCCACTGCAGGAGCTGAAGGGCTTCCAGAAGGTGGCGCTGCAGCCCGGGGAAGCGCGCGAGGTTTCTTTTACACTGAATAAACGCGCCTTTGCCTACTACAATGTAGGGCTTAGGGATTGGCATGTGGAGAGCGGAACCTTCCGGATTGGGGTCGGAGCGTCCTCCCGCGATATCCGCCTAAATGCTACACTTGAAGTGGCTTCCACGACGGAAATTGCAGTAAGCTTTCACCGGAATACGACAGTCGGGGATCTCCTGGACAATCCGCTTACAGCAGAGACCGCGAAGAAATTCAGCAGTATTTTCGGGCTCGAAAGTGCGATGGAGGATAATCCGGAGATGTTCCTGGCGATGATGAAATATATGCCGCTACGGGCCATGATCGGCTTCGGGCAGGGGAAATATACCGAAGCGGATCTGGCTCAGGATCTAAGCGAGCTTAATGCTCTAGTAGCAGCGAAATAACAGCCGAAGAAGATTGTTATCCCTTTTAAGCTCTTCGTGTGGATTGAAAAAGGCAGCAGCCCTTTACCAGGGGTTTGCTGCCTTTTGGGTTAGTTGTGGACAGAAACTCCAGATTTGCGGCCGTGTCCAATAAAAGGATTAAAATAGTCCAATCCCCGATCTCCAGATTGTCCATTTCATCCGTGATGAAGACAAGTTATAATGAAAGCGCAATCATGAATCTGGGGCAGGACTGTCCACAGAAAAGATTAGATGAGTTTCTGAATTCAATGCTCAAATGGAGGTATAGACGATGACGAATATACAGCTAAAATGGTTCTCCAGCACAGAAAATGCGCCTTGGACCGAACGCGGGGCAGCCGAGGCTGAAATCCCTGGAACGGAGGGGGCTGCACCGGCTAATCTAACCGTTACCGACGATATCTATCAAACGCTCGAGGGCTTCGGCGGCTGCTTCAATGAACTCGGCTATGCTGTACTGTGCCATCTGCCGGAAGACGAGAGAGCCAGAGTGATGCATAATTTGTTCCATCCTGAGGGAGAGCAGCGCTTCAGTATCTGCAGGCTGCCTATCGGAGCCAGCGATTATGCGCTGGATTGGTACAGCTTGAACGAAACGGATGGCGATTACGCTATGCAGCATTTCTCGATTGAACGTGACAGACAGCTGCTGATTCCCTATATCAAGGAAGCCCTCGCGCTGAACCCGGAGCTGAAGTTATTCGCTTCTCCCTGGAGTCCGCCGACCTGGATGAAATTTCCTAAAGCCTACAACTATGGCACACTTCGCTGGGAGCCGGAGATCCTTGCCGCTTATGCCCTCTACTTCGTGAAGTTCGTGGAAGCCTACAGGCAAGAGGGGATTACCATACATCAGGTGCATGTGCAGAATGAGGTAGTTGCCGACCAAAAGTTCCCGTCCTGTGTCTGGACAGGCGAGCAGCTCAAAATTTTTATCCGCGATTATCTCGGACCTGCCTTCGAGGAGCATGGGCTGGATACGGAAATATGGCTTGGCACGATCAATGCCCCGGAGCCGTGGGATGAATGGCTGAAGAAGAAATCCAGTGATTATGATGCCTTTGCAGGTGTGGTACTGGGTGATCCGGAGGCTTATAAATACGTCAAAGGCGTTGGCTATCAATGGGCAGGCAAGCATGCGATTCAGCGTACGGTGCAGAGCTACCCGGAGCTTCGCTATATGCAGACGGAAAATGAATGCGGCGATGGCGAGAACACCTGGTTTTACGCCAAATATATATTTGGCCTGTATCAGCACTATTTTATGAACGGCGTAAACGCCTATATCTATTGGAATATGGCGCTTGCTCCGAAGGGGCGCAGCACCTGGGGCTGGGAGCAGAACTCCATGCTGACCATTGATCCTGCCTCAAGGCAGACCATCCGCAATCCGGAGTACTATGTGATGAAGCATTTCTCCCGCTTTGCCGCGCCGGGTTCGGTAAGGATTGGGCTGAAGGGGCCGTGGAGCGGACATGCCGTCGCATTCCGCACGCCCGAGGGCAAGCTGACGCTGGTTATTGCCAACCCTTATAAGGAGGCGCGGATGCTGCATCTGCAAAGCGGGTCATCGCTAATTACCTTCAAGCTGGAAGCGGAATCTTTTCATACCCTTGTGTTGGGTTGATTAGATCATAGCTATATTCTAAAGAACTAACGTCCGGAACATGCGGGGCGTTAGTTTTTTGCTACAAGGACGGCGAGCCGTCTCCAATTGGTAGAATTCCATTCTTGGGATAAACTACAGCAAGTGAGGCAAGGGGGCTGGAGGACACAATGTTTGCCAAATGGATGATGAAGCTGTCGGAGCCATTCCGGCGGAGTATCCGCAACAAGCTTATTCTGACGATGATTCTGCTGGCTGTGGTGCCCATCGTCGCCATTACAGCTCTGGCTGCAGAGAACAGCCGCCGCTCGATGGAGGTTGAAGTGATCAGCACGAATCTCTCCAATATGAAATGGACCGGAGTCTATCTCGGTGACCAGTTCGCCCAACTGAATAATCTGATCTATACAGTGCTGATCAGTCCGCATTTGAGCGATTATCTGGCAAATGCCGAGGAAGCGAGCCTCTCCAGCCAGTTCACAGCGCAGCGGAATATTACTGATACTTTGACTAATCTGTTCTACTCGGCAGGGAATCACGTGGTCGGTGTAGAGCTGTATTTGAAGGAATACAACAAGCTGTACACGATCAATGCCTCACAGAGTGACATTGAATCCCCTGCTGCCATTCCGGCACCATATAAGCTGCTGTTCGATCAGGACAAGGACTTCATGATCACCACGGACAGCACAGATGGGGCCAAGTTTCAGCTGATCCGCAGCATTAACCGCTTTGAGAACCAGGAGAAGCTGGGCGGGATTTCTCTGCAGATCCGCTGGGGAGTGCTTGATCAGACGCTGAATCTGCTGGGGCGCGGTAACGACCATACGGTTTTTATTGCCGGAGCGGACGGCAAGGTACTCTACCAGCCCTGGGGTAACGCTCCGGCAGCAGCAACCCTGGACCGGATCGCGCGAACGGGTGAGAGCCAGGGGTATTTTCGCGGCGACGATGAGTATGTGTTCTACAACACCATCGACCCGGTGGGTCTGAAGCTGGTCACTGTGATCCCTACCAGCTTTATTAACCAGAGCGCGCTGGCGACCATGAACTTTGGTCTCATCATTGGTGCCGTGTCTGTTGTGGTGGCCATTCTGCTCGCAGTCATACTGGCCTGGCGGCTGGCCACCCCGATTGTCAGCCTGGCCCGCTCGATTCAGGGCTTTGGCATGATGAAGGAACGCGGGATACGGCACACCACCCGTGTGGATGAGATCGGTCTGCTGGAGACGAAGCTGGATCAAATGTCGCACCGTATCCGTGAGCATATCCGCACAGAGTACATGATCAGTCTGGAGAAAAAAAGTGCTGAGCTCAAAGCGCTGCAGGCGCAGATCAACCCGCACTTTCTGCAGAATACCCTACAGATGATTGGCAGCATGCTGTTCAAGAACAGCCCGGCTGAAAGCTACGGAGTGATTAGGTCGCTAAGCGATATGTTCCGCTATATCATCCGCGAGCCGGAGGATCTGGCCCCGCTGCGGGCGGAGCTGAATCATCTGAACAACTACATGCAGATCCAGC
Organism: Paenibacillus sp. P3E; assembly: GCF_001909045.1. Classification (NCBI taxonomy): domain Bacteria; kingdom Bacillati; phylum Bacillota; class Bacilli; order Caryophanales; family Paenibacillaceae; genus Paenibacillus; species Paenibacillus sp. P3E. The sequence continues at coordinate 8,628 of NZ_LVWH01000224.1, forward strand.
AGCAGCGGTTCGCCGCCCGGCTGAGCTATAGTCTTGAGGTGGATGAAGGGGCACTGGGGAGCTTCATTCCGAAGCTGAGTCTGCAGCCGATTGTGGAAAATGCCTTTTTCCATGGCCTGGAACGGCAGGAGGGTCCTTGGGAGCTGGAGGTCAAGGTGGTCTGTGCCGGACTGGATACGGTCATTATGATCCGTGACAATGGCGTAGGAATCGGGCCGGACCGGCTTGCTGAACTGCAGGGCAGGCTTACCCGGCGCAGCGGGGATTTATGGACACATGGAGAGCGGATTGGGCTGCGTAATGTCGCTTCGCGGATTCAGATGCATTTTGGCGACAGCTACGGCATCTCCGTTGAGAGCAGGGAAGGCCAGGGGACCACGATAACCGTGACCATACCATATTAAATAACAAACAAATAAATTGAGTTTGTGATTTTTTATATTGGGGCAGAAGTGGCGGAGGAGAAGTTTGGAACTGGAGGAGCGATAGCGACCGCCTTTATGTTTGGATTTCTACCGCAGCAAGCGGTTCAAATCAGGAAATCCAAACATAACAGCGGCCGGAAGTCCAAACATTCTCCGCAGTCACGACCGAGCCCGAAATATAGAACTCTCAACTTCAACTTATACCCCCCCGAAAGGAATGAACCGACGATGTATAAAGTGCTGCTGGTGGATGATGAGAGCTGGAACCGGGACATCGTGCGGACGTTCGGCTCCTGGGAGGAGCTTGACATGGAAATTGCCGGAGAAGCGGAGGACGGACGGGAAGCGCTGCGCCTGATCGGAGAGCTGGCCCCGCATATTGTCATTACCGATATGAGCATGCCCGGTGCCGATGGTGTGATGCTGATGAATGCTGTGCATGAGCGGTTTCCTGAGGTGAAGATGATTGTGGTCAGCGGCTACGATGATTTCAAATATGCGCAGAATGCTATCCGGTACGGGGCGGTGGATTACTTGCTGAAGCCCATTGATCCGAAGGAACTGAACGCTGTGCTGGGCAAGTGCCGGAAGGAGCTGGAGGCAGCTTCACAAGGGCAAAGTGCGTACGCGCTGGACATCGATGTGTCCATGTGGCTGTCCTCTTATAAACAGCTCATGCGTGTCCATTTCAATGAATTGAATGCTGAAGGTGTGAGCTCAGTTCTGGAAGGGATCGGCAAAGAACTGGAGCCTGGCGGAACTCCTATGCCCGGCGCACTCCGCCAGGCTGGCAGTGAAATGCTGCTGCTCCTGAAGGAGCTCATGAGGGGCAACGGTCTTGCAGAAGATGCTCTGAAAGCGGAAATTCCACATGCGGCACTGAATTCGGCAGGGAGCATAACAGCTTATCTGAAGGAGCTCTATGAGGCAAGCCTCGAGCAGCTGATCGGTCAGCGCAAGTTCAAAAACAAGCTGAACCTCGAAGAGGTGAGGCAGTATATCGACGGTCATTTTGCAGAGGCGGTGACGCTGGAGGGGCTGGCAAGAGCTTTTTTTGTCAGCAAGGAGTATTTGAGCAAGGTGTTCAAGCTGGAATATGGCTGTAACGTCACGGATTACATACTCGGGCTGCGGATGGACAAAGCCAGGGAGTGGCTGGCCGATGAGAATATTCCAATCAAGACCGTGGCTGAGCTTGCGGGATATGAGGATGTGGGGTATTTCTACAGGGTGTTTAAGAAGCATTTTGGCGTGGCGCCTGGAGAAATGCGCAAACAGAAAGCCGGTTTAAAAATGTCCAATCCGGAAGGGTAATTCCGTCCAATTAAACGCTTTCATAAACGGGTTACAATGAAAGCGTAAACAAAACACAGACATTGGGAGGTCTTACAGCATGACAAAGACGAGCAAAGGGTTACTCTGCACGATTCTCGCCGCTACACTTCTTGCAGGCTGCGGTAATAACAACAGCGGTAATGCAGGCACTGCATCCGGAGATACAACAAGCACCGGCAGTGTCGCCAAAAGCGTCACCCTGAAGATGTTCATCGCCCAGCCTCGCTTCAAGGAGCAATACGATAACTATATCGCCGAGTTTGTGAAGAAGGAAAAAACGGACAAGAACATCGATGTCTCCGTACAGCTGGAAATGCCTACGGCCGACAACGCTTCCCAGATTCTTAAAACACGGCTCGCTTCAAATGATGCCCCGGATATTTTCGCCATTCATGCTGTCAACGAAATCCCGTCCTATTATAAAGCCGGATATTTGGAGGATCTGAGCAGCCAGCCGTTTGTCGGCAAGCTGCTGGACAGTGTGAAGCCTTCCGTCACCACTACGGACGGCAAGGTTGTGGCATTGCCTTTGGAAACCTTGTCCTGGGGCTACCTGTACAATAAAAAAATCTTCAAAGAGCAGGGACTGACCCCACCAACGACGCTGACAGAGATGAAGACGGTCATCGAGAAGCTGAAAGCCCAAAAAATAACACCATTTGTACTTTCGTACAAAGAGTCATGGATTCCGCAGCTGGTGCTGCCGCTGGCGGTAGGCGGGATGATGAAAACCAAAGATCCTGAATTTGTGAACAAGATGAACAAGGATGAAGGTTCCTTCACTGAGATGAAATCGGCAATCTTTGATGTGTTCGATCTGATCAATGCGAACGGCACTGCCAAGGCTACCGAAGTTGGCGGTGATGACGGCGCAGCCGCCTTTGCTGCAGGCAAGGGAGCGATGTGGCTGATGGGTCCATGGTATGCGGAAACGATTCTCAAATCCAATCCGAATCTGGACTTTGGGGTAGCGCCGCTGCCAATCAACGATGATGCCAGTGCAACTCTGATCAATCTGAGCGCCTCGACATCGCTGGCCGTATCGCCAACGAGCAAGAACAAAGAAGTAGCACTCGATTTCCTGAACTATGTGCTGGACGATCAAGCATCCAACGCCTTCTTCCAATCGCTTAAGTTCAATCCGGTATCCACGGTTCACACCTATGAGAGCTATCCTTGGATCACTGAAGCTACTACCTATGTCAAAGCAGGAAAGTCTGTTCAAGACCCGGCTATTCCGCAATCGGTCAAGGATGAGGTAGGCAAAGGGCTGCAGGCGTACTACGCCGGACAAATGTCGCAGGATGATGTCCTGAAGGCACTTGATAAAGCATGGAAATCCTTCAACAAAGTCAATAAATAAGCTGCGGCGGATATTCAGGGATGGAAGAGCGGGAGAACCAGTTTTCCTCCATCCCTGTTTGCTGCTGCCCACATAGAGGGAGAGGGGCGGTTACTGTGCCGATTAAGAAATACAAGAATGTTCTTTCACTGCTAGCTTTCGTCGCACCAGCATTGATAATCTACTCATTATTTCTGCTGATTCCCACGGTTGGCGGAATGTACTACAGCTTCACGGACTGGAATGGGCTTAATCCCAACTATTCTTTTATCGGACTCGGCAATTTTATTGAGGCGCTGCGTGATGATCCTGATTTCGTGAATGCTCTGCTGTTTACGATGAAATATGTGCTGTTCATGATCGTTCTGCAAAATGTATTCGCACTTGTGCTGGCGGTGTTCATTGAGACGAAAACCCGTACTAAAGGCTTTTTTCGCACTATTTTCTTCATGCCCAATATGATTAGTACGATTATCAGTGCCTTCATGTGGACCTTTGTGTTCTCCCAGGTGCTGCCGCAAATTGCCGAAAAAACGGCCATGTCCTTCCTGGACCAGCTGTGGATAGGCGATCCCAAGGTATCTTTTTATTCGATCATAATCGTATCGCTGTGGAATGGTGTCGGCTATATGATGATTATATATCTGGCCGCCCTGCAGGGTGTGCCGCAAAGCCTTAAGGAGGCTGCTGTTATTGACGGTGCAAGCCCGTTCCAGACCTTCCGAAAAGTAACACTCCCCATGATTACACATGCGGTGACCATTTGCTTCTTCCTGACACTGAACGGGGCGTTCAAGGTATACGAAGTGGTCTATGGATTGACCGGCGGGGGGCCGGGACGCAGTACGCAGGTCATCACAATGAATATTTTTGAAGAGGCGTTCTCCAACAACTTCCGCTACGGCTATGCCAGCGCCAAATCAGTCATTCTGTTCGTAATTATCCTGATTTTCACCTTCATCCAGATTGGTGTCATGAAACGAAAAGAGGTGGAAGCATGAGACTCAGAAAAGGAGCTTCCCTGCTCATTACTCTGTTTCTTTCGGTCGGAGCGCTCATTTCCTTTTTCCCGATCTATCTGGCCATTATCAATTCCGTAAAAACACAGGGCGAGATGTTCTCTTCCTTCCTGGCCTTGCCGACCAAGCTGCATTTCGAGAATTACAGCCAGGCCTTTGATAAAATCAACCTCCTGCACAGCACGCTGAACTCGGTCATTGTATCCGTGATTGGTATCGGCGGCATTATCTTCTGTGCGGCCCTGGCCGGCTACAAGCTGTCCCGGACCTCCGGAAGGCTTAGCGCAGCCATCTTCTCCCTGTTCATAGCTTCGATGCTGGTGCCGTTTCATTCGATCATGATTCCGTTAACCCGGATGGCGAAAGCCCTTCATGTCAGCGGCAGCACCTACGGATTGGCCCTGATCTATATTGGCCTCGGGGTTAACATGGCGATTTTCCTGTATCATGGTTTTGTGAAATCCATTCCCCGGGAGCTGGAGGAAGCGGCACGTATTGACGGCTGCGGTGAATTTCAGACCTTTTTCCGGATTATCTTCCCGCTGCTGCTGCCGATTACGGTGACCATCGCGATTCTCGACTTCCTGTGGATCTGGAATGACTTCCTGCTGCCGCTGCTGATGCTTACGGATTCCAACAAATACACATTGATTCTGTCGACGAATACGTTGTTTGGGGAATATAACAAGGAGTGGTCACTCATTCTGGCCGCGCTGGTGCTGACCGCCCTTCCGGTAATTGTCATCTACGGCTTCTTCCAGAAGTTCATTATGCAGGGCATTGCTGAGGGCGCCATTAAGGGTTGAGGATATAAGGTGAACATTAAAAGTTCATAATACGGTCTGGTCGTACTGCGGGGACTGTTTGGACTTTCGGCCGCTGTTGTCTTCAGATGTATTTTATTATATCGCTTAGCGGATAACATCTGAAGACAAAGGCGGACGCTACGCTCCTACAGTTCCAAACGTCCCCTCCGTACTTCTACCCTATGTATGTCTATAAAGTTCAACTTATATAGGGAGTGAGAAGGACAAGGACAAGGATAAAGACAAAGACAAAGACAAAAGATTCCACAAGGGAGGTAACAGCAACGATGAATCAACTTCGTTACGGCGTTGCCTATTACGATGAATATATGCCTTACGAGAGACTGGATGAGGATATCGCCATGATGAAGGCGGCGGGCATCAACACGGTCCGCATTGCCGAATCCACATGGAGTACGCATGAGCCGCAGAACGGCGTATTCGACTTTACCTCCGTAGACCGGGTGCTGGATGCGATGCATGCTGCGGGGATTGCTGTCATCGTCGGAACACCGACGTATGCTGTTCCCACCTGGCTGGTCAAGGAGCATCCAGATGTTCTGGCTGTAACACCAAAGGGACCCGGAAAGTACGGCGCGCGGCAGATTATGGACATTACCAATTCCGCCTACCTGTTCCATGCGGAGCGGATCATCCGCAAGCTGATCAGCCGGGTCTGCAAGCATCCGGCGGTGATCGGCTACCAGACGGACAACGAGACGAAGCATTACGATACGGCCGGAGAGAATGTGCAGCTTCTGTTCGTCAAATATATGCGGGAGCGCTTCGGAACGCTGGAGGAGATTAACCACCGCTTCGGACTGGATTACTGGAGCAACCGGATTAACAGCTGGGAGGACTTCCCCTCGGTAGTGGGCACCATTAACGGCAGTCTGGGGGCGGAGTTCGCCCGCTTCCAGCGGGGACTGGTGACGAAGTTTCTTGCCTGGCAGGTGGCGCTGGTGAACGAGTATAAGCAGCCGGGTCAATTCGTCACGCAGAACTTTGATTTTGAGTGGCGGGGTTATTCTTATGGTGTTCAGCCTTCGGTAGACCACTTTGCTGCAGCAGAAGCCTTCGATATTGCCGGAGTAGATATTTACCATCCTTCGCAGCACGAGCTGACCGGAACAGAAATCGCCTTCGGCGGCGATATGACCCGTTCGCTGAAGCGCAGCAATTACCTGGTGCTGGAGACGCAGGCGCAGGCTTTTCCCCATTGGACACCTTATCCGGGTCAACTGCGGCTGCAGGCCTTCAGCCATCTGGCATCAGGTGCGAATATGGTCGCTTACTGGCACTGGCACTCCATTCATAATTCATTCGAGACGTATTGGAAAGGGCTGCTTAGCCATGATTTCAAGCCGAACCCGGTGTATAACGAGGCGATCACGATCGGCAGGGATTTTGCACGTTTGAGCGGGTCGCTGTACGGTCTGCATAAGCAGAACAAGGTAGCGGTAATGGTCAGCAACGAAGCTCTGACGGCATTGGAATGGTTCAAGCTGCCGGACGGCAAGAATTACAATGATGTTGTGCGCTGGCTGTATGACGGGCTCTACCGGATGAATATCGAATGTGACTTCATTCAACCGGGTTATCCGGGGCTGTCCGAGTATAGTCTGATCATCGTTCCGGCAATGTACGCTGTCCCGGATGAGGCGCTTGAGCGGCTGAATGAATACGTGCATACCGGCGGACATGTCGTATATTCTTTCAAAAGCGGGTTCGCAGACGAAGTCATCCAGGTGCGTACAATCGTTCAGCCGGGAATCATTAGCGAGGCCTGCGGCATCAGCTACAGCATGTTCGTCACACCGCATGAAGTACGGCTGAAGAGTGAAAATGCGGTGATTCGTAGCGAGGACAATCAAGTGGAAACGTGGATGGAGCTGATCACACCGACGACAGCGGAGGTGCTGCTGCGGTACGATCATCCGCACTACGGCGAATACGCCGCAGTTACCCGGAACCGTTATGGACAAGGCAGCGCAATGTATATCGGCTGCATGACAAGCAGAGAGATGGCGGACAGCCTGTTGAAGGCTGCAGTGCAGGAGGCTGGATTATGGGGAGCTGACCAGGAGCTGGCATTTCCTCTGATCGTCAGAACAGGCATCAATCCGCAGAACCGGACGGTGCGTTATTACTTTAATTATTCTGACTCTCCGCAGTCTCTGGTATATCCGCATGGCCCTGCTGAAGAGCTGCTGTCGGGCCGGAAAGTTGCGCCTAAAGAGGAGCTGGAACTCTCTCCTTGGGGATTTGTGATTCTGCTGACTTAGAATATTTGATTTCTCCTCCGGAATTTGCTAACATACGGTGTAATATAATAATTGTTTTAGTTTTCTAGGGTTCCGCAGCGCATCTCGGCTGGCTGGTCCGAGGGAAGACGCACGGACCTATAATCCGTGTCAACACGGAGGGATAAAAGCCCGGGAGGTATCGTCCAGTTGGATGATGGCCTTCCGGGCTTATTTATTTTTACACAGGAGGAGATTCACTTATGAAGAGTAATAGGGCATGGTTGAGTATTGCAGGTGCAGCCTGTCTGGAGGTAGTGTGGGTCATTGGCCTGAAGCATGCTTCCGCTCCCTGGGAGTGGCTGGTTACGGGAATGGCGCTTTTGGTCAGCTTCTATACTCTTGTCGCGGCCAGCAGCAAGCTGCCTGCAGGAACGGTATATGCTGTATTTGTCGGTCTTGGCACGGCGGGAACGGTCCTTATGGATATGATCTGGTTCGGGGAGCCGTTCAAGCTGATCAAGCTGGTCCTTATATTGGTGCTGTTGACCGGAGTCATTGGCCTGAAGCTTGTTACCGGGGACTCCCGTACGAAGGAGGTATCATAACATGGATTGGCTGATGCTTATTGCTGCAGGCTGCTGCGAGATGCTTGGGGTGGCTATGCTGGGCAAGCTGCAAAGGGACCGTGACTTCCTGACGTTGTTCCTGTTTGTACTGGGCTTTGGCGGCAGTCTGCTGCTGCTGTCTCAGGCGATGAACACCCTGCCGATGGGCACAGCTTATGCGGTATGGACAGGGATTGGTGCTTCCGGGGGAGCGGTGCTGGGGATGGTGTTATATGGGGAGGGGCGCGGATTTCGGCGGATTATTTGTATTGTAATGATTCTTGGAGCGGCCGCGGGCCTCAAACTCATCGGGTGATCATGGGAGAAAGTAATGAAATGGACACCTGTGCGATGTTTCGATTGGGATAACATGGTAAGTATATATAGTAGGTATATTAACGTAATCCAATCCAACGGTTAAGGGAGACTTTCATGATGAAAACCGATATATCCGGCACAACCACACTTAAAGACGGAACAGTACTGTCAAAGATGGGCCAGGGAACCTGGAATATGGGCGAGGATAAGGCTGTGCGTAACGAGGAAATTGCCGCTTTGAGGCTGGGGGTTGAGCTGGGCTTGAACTTGATTGATACCGCTGAAATGTATGGGGAAGGCCGTTCGGAGGAGCTGGTCGGGGATGCTATCCGGGGGATTCGTGACCAGGTGTTTTTGGTCTCTAAGGTACACCCGCATAATGCCGGCCTGAACCGGATCACCCGCAGCTGTGAAGAGAGTCTGAAACGTCTGGGAACAGATCATCTGGATCTCTATCTTCTGCACTGGAGAGGGAAGGTTCCGTTACAGGAGACGGTAGAGGGAATGGAGCAGCTGGTAGCCTCCGGCAAAATCGCCCGTTGGGGCGTTTCTAACCTGGATACGGAGGATATGAAGGAGCTGCTGCGCATTCCCGGCGGAGACCGCTGCGCTGTCAATCAGGTGCTCTATCATCTGGGCTCAAGAGGCATTGAGCACGAGCTGCAGCCCTGGCAGCGCACGCACAAAATTCCTGTAATGGCCTATTCCCCGCTGGCTCAGGCGGGTAAGCTGCGCAAAGGACTGGCCGAGAATGAGACGGTGCGTGAAATTGCGCAGAATCACGGAACGACACCGCTGCAAATTATGCTGGCCTGGAGCATCCGGGAAAGCGATGTAATCTCCATTCCCAAAGCGTCGACCCGGGAGCATGTGACCGAAAACGCATCGGCTGCGAAGATCCGTCTGAGCGACGAGGAGTGCTGGAAGCTAGACGATGCTTTTCCGCAGCCGGCCTGGAAGGTGCCGCTGGATATGATTTGATGATTTGAGGGCTGTCCCGGGAGCGGGGCGGCCTTTTCTTTTGTCCTGCCGCAGCCGGGTTGTACACCGTTCTCAGCGCATCCATGAATTGTACGGAGATATTCCGATTTATTTTACGGAGAATGGGCATTCTATAATGACGAGCTGGTAGACGGCGTCTTGGCGGATCAGAAGCGGATTGATTATATCCATAACGGCGGAGGTCTTGCGGTAAAATGCAGGCTTCCGTTTTTACATGGTAGGTCGTTCGCAGCAGAAAAATGCCGGTAAATAGCCCGTTGGCAGGAACTCTTAAATGATGTCAACAATGATCATGACGAAACCGTGTTTTCAATTTGCTGACAAAGAAAGCGCTTTGATTTACGATGTGGTCATAGGGGATAACCTTTCAGGAGTATCTGGCAAAGGGGATCTCATTCAATAACATAAGGGGGCATTTCAAATGGCCACAACAGCAACAACACAAACTTCGTCCGGTGGTGTAAGGGTGAGGGTTCAACAATTCGGCCGCATGCTCAGCGGTATGGTTATGCCGAATATCGGCGCTTTTATCGCTTGGGGCTTGATTACGGCTTTATTCATTCCAACGGGCTGGTTCCCGAATAAAGATCTGGCTACGCTGGTTGGTCCAATGATCAAGTTCCTGCTGCCGCTGCTGATTGGTTTCACAGGTGGACAGATGATCAATGGCAAACGCGGCGGTGTAATCGGCGCAATTGCGACCATGGGGGTTATCGTAGGGTCAGATATTCCAATGTTCCTTGGAGCGATGATAGTCGGTCCACTGGCAGGCTGGATATTAAGACTCTTCGACCGCGCGGTAGAAGGCAAAATCAAAGCAGGCTTCGAAATGCTCGTCAACAACTTTTCACTCGGGATTATTGGCGGTGCTTTAACACTCGGGGCGTACAAAGGGATCGGACCGCTGGTCCAGGGACTAACCAATATTTTGTCCAACGGTGTTGAGGTTCTAGTCAATCACAACCTGCTCCCGCTGGTTAACATCATTATTGAGCCGGCAAAAGTATTGTTCCTGAATAATGCGATCAACCACGGTATTCTGAGTCCTATCGCTGCGGAAGAATCGGCACGGATCGGGAAATCCATACTGTTCATGCTTGAATCGAACCCGGGCCCAGGTCTTGGTATCCTGCTTGCTTACTGGCTGGTAGGTAAAGGTTCGGCTAAATCATCCGCTCCGGGTGCCATTATCATCCATTTCCTTGGCGGTATTCATGAAATCTACTTCCCGTATATCCTGATGAATCCCCGTCTGATTCTGGCAGTTATCGGCGGCGGCGTGAGCGGTACCTTCACCTTCCAGCTTCTGGGCGCAGGACTTACCTCTTCACCATCTCCGGGCAGTATCTTCGCTTACATTGCCATGACACCTAAGGGTGGTTACGGTCCAATGTTCGCCGGTGTTGTTGTAGCAACAGTGGTTTCCTTCCTGATCGCTTCTATACTGCTTAAGACCAGCAGCAAAAACAATGAGGAAGTAGTAGATCTGGAAGAAGCAGCAGCGAAAATGCGTGATATGAAAGCTGCCGGTACTGCCGCTAGCCCTGCATCGGCAACTACAGCCAATATAATCACTCCTAATGTAACAGCCAACGTTCGAAACAAAGCGGACGTGAATAAAATCGTCTTTGCTTGTGATGCCGGTATGGGTTCCAGTGCCATGGGTGCTTCCGTATTGCGGAAGAAGCTGCAGAATGCAGGGGTCAACATTACTGTGGTGAACTCTGCGGTCAGCGAAATTCCTGCCGATGCTGACATTGTTGTTACCCAGAAAACACTGACCGACCGTGCGATTGCCAGCAATCCAAAGGCAGAGCATATCTCGATTGACAACTTCCTGAAGAGCCCGAAATATGACGAGCTGGTGGAACGTTTAAAGTAAGAATTCGGCGTGTACAACTATCATACAAGCTAAATTTGCCACTCAGATAAAAAACAGTCAGGCCGGCTGACATTATGAAGGTCCAATCTGTATAAAGCTAAATTAGGAGACAAACGCTGGCCTTCACAAGCCAGCGTTTGTCTCCAGTTAAGGCGAGGGTACACAGGCTATGAAGAAAATAACCGCAAGGCAGCGCCAGATCCTATGGCTCCTCTTGGGTGTAAACGAGGAGATCACCGCCGCTGAAATCGCCGAGTCTATCGGAGTGAGCGTGAGAACCGTTCACCGGGAGATGGAGGATATTGAGCAGTTGCTTGGGGAGTTTGGGCTTGATCTGATCCGGAAATCAGGAAAAGGCATCGCTTTGAGTGGCCCGGAGCCGGCTCTTGCGGAGCTGCGCCTGTTTTTGCGGGAAGAAAAGCCTGCGGAGTATTCCGGGGAAGACCGCAAAATCTTTGAGCTCTGCCTGCTGCTGGAGGCTGAAGAGCCGGTGAAGCTGTTCACGCTGGCCCATTCGCTTAAGGTTACGGTTGCTACCATCAGCTATGATCTGGACGAACTGGAACCGTGGGTCCGCAAATTCGGTCTGGAGCTGGTCCGAAGGAGAGGATATGGCGTAGAAATTACAGGTCTTGAGGTTGACAAGCGCCGGGCGATCTGCCGGCTGGCTGCCGAGCACCTGGACCTGTCCGATCTGGTGGGCCATACTCCGCAGACTGAGAGCAATCCGGTCTTCCGCCTACTTCTCACTACAGTCGGCAAATCCAATCTGATGAGCGTCGAGAGTATGCTGTGGGACATGGAATGGAAGTGGACCGCAGAGCTTCCCGAAATTGTCTACATGGAGATGCTGCTGGGGCTGGCCGTGAGCACCCGGCGGATCGAGATCGGCCGGGGAATGGTTAGCGGCGAAGAAGCCGGATACTCCCGGTTATCTGATCACCGCAACATTGCCGGGACCGAGCAGTTCGTGAGCCGTCTGGAAACAGTGCTCGGACAGGAATTCCCCCGGGCAGAAATTCTCTATTTTGCCGGATTGTTTGACCGTGTACAGGACTCATTTTCCTCTAGCGGGTTTGCCTACGGCGATATTGAGCTGATGGAGATGGTATACAGGCTGACAGAGAGTGTTGCCAAGCGCACGGGGCTGCCTTTTCAGAGAGACCGTTCGCTGCGTGAAGGGTTGCTGGAGCATATGGACCCGGCATTGAAGCGCATCCGGGAAGGTACGCGTATCCGGAATCCGCTGCTTGGACCTATCCGCAAAGATTATGAATATTTATTTACGGTTGTCCGGGCAGCCGCCCAGGATATGAAGCTGGAGCTAACCATTCCTGACGAAGAGATCGGTTTTCTGGTGATGCATTTTGGCGCATCCGTGGAGAGGCTGAACCAGCTCAGGCGCAGTGTCCGGGCCATTCTGGTCTGCGCCAGCGGACTAAGCTCTTCCCGGCTGCTTGCCACTAGGCTGGCCAAGGAAATGCCGCAGATTGAGGTTCTCGGCAACATCTCCTGGTATGAGGCCGCCCGTCTGCCGGATATGGACTATGACCTGATTATATCAACGATTGATCTGCCGATCGACAAGGAACGCTATATCAAGATCAGCCCCTTGCTTACAGGGGATGAGATAGAGAAGCTGCTGAATTATATTCACAATATAACACTCAACGAGCAGGACACGGCCGCGCCTCAGGAATCCGGCAATACCAGCCGGGAAGAAGCTGCGCTAAGCCGGTTGAAGAGCTACAAAGGGATACTAGATGAAATGGTCAGTCTGCTTGAGCGCTTCCGCTTCCATCCGCTCGACAACAGCGGCCTGTCATTATCGGGGACACTGTCCGGGATGCTTAATCTGTTGAACGGCAGCGGGGTAATCGATGATGCCGACATCCTGCTGGAACGGCTGCTTGAGCGGGAGCGCATGGCCAGCCAGGTGATCCCGGATACAGGACTTGCGCTGTTTCATACCCGCAGCAGTCATGTGCATATGTCTTCTTTGACGCTGTACCGGCTGCGCCAGCCGGTGCTTTTGGAAGGCGGAACTGAGGTCCGTGTCATTCTGCTGATGCTTGCCCCGCGCAAGCTGTCCAAGGAAAGCCTGGAGGTGCTTAGCGAGATCAGCGCCCTTCTGCTGAATTCGGAGCTGGTCAAACTGCTGGAGGAACGGACGGAGCCTGAGATCAGGCGGTATTTGTCGTCTGAGCTGCTTCATTTTTTTGAAAATAAAATGTGAAAGTGAGAGAAACCATATGAGTATACTGTCTGAAAACAAAGTGATTATGAACGGTGCCGCCAAAGATAAATATGAAGCGATCACTATGGCCGGAAAGCTGCTAGTCGATGCCGGACATGTAACGGAGGAATATGTCCCGAAGATGCTGGAACGCGAAGAGGTGGTATCCACCTATATGGGCGGAGGCCTAGCGATTCCACACGGCACTAAGGAAGCCAGACCTTTTATCAAATCTACTGGATTGTCAGTCATCCGCTTCCCGGACGGCGTGGATTTTGGCGGAGATGAGCCTGCGTTTGTGGTCATTGGCATTGCAGCAGCAGGTGATGGCCATATGGAAGTGTTGACGAATGTGGCGATGATCTTCACGGAAGATGACGCGATTGAACGGGTCATGAATGCACCTACGCCGGCTGATGTTATTGCTATTTTTGAAGGGGGACTGGAGTAATGAAAGCTGTCCATTTCGGAGCGGGCAATATCGGCAGAGGCTTTATCGGTTTGCTGCTGTCGCAGGCGGGGTATGAAGTATGCTTCGTGGATGTCAATGAGGCATTTGTATCCCAGCTCCAGGAGCGCAAAGAGTATCCGGTGACCTTGGCCAGTGAGGGCCAGGAAACGGTCATTGTCAAGAATGTGACTGCGTTAAGTAGTGTAACCCATGCGGAGGAAGTGGCAGCGGCTGTTGCGGAGGCCGATCTCGTAACGACGGCAGTCGGGGTCACGATCCTGAAGCATATTGCCGGTGCAGTAGCGGAAGGCATCCGCAGACGGGTGGCTGTCTCCGCAGCTCCGCTGCATGTCATTGCCTGCGAGAACGCTATTGGCGGCAGCGCCCAGCTCAAAGAGCTGATATACGCCAAGCTGGACGAGGAGTCCCGCGCCAAAGCGGACGCCTCTGTAGCATTTCCGAATGCGGCGGTGGACCGGATTGTGCCGCTGCAGCAGCATGAGGATATTTTGAAGGTAGTGGTAGAGCCTTTTTACGAGTGGGTGATCGACTCCTCGCAGATGATTCCGGGCTATGTCCCTGTTGAAGGCGTTCATTATGTGGATAATCTGGAGCCATACATTGAGCGTAAACTGTTCACGGTGAACACGGGACACTGCTCGGCTGCTTATCTCGGTTATCTGCGCGGGTATGAGACGATCCAGCAGGCTATGGCTGATGAGGCTTTGACTGCTCAGGTGCGAGAAGTGTTAGAGGAGACCGGTGCGGTGCTGATACAAAAGCATGGCTTCGATCAAGCGCAGCATAGCAAGTATATCGATAAAATCCTTGAGCGTTTCCGCAATCCGGCGCTGACGGATGAAGTGTCCCGTGTAGGCCGCTCACCGCTGCGCAAGCTGTCTCCGAATGACCGTCTGGTCTCACCGGCGCTACAGGCTTATGACAGAGGACTGGGCTATACAGCCCTTACCCGTTCGATGGCCGGAGCCTTGCTGTTTGATGTGAAGGATGATCCCGAAGCTGTAGAGCTTCAAGCTGCAATTACAGAGCTTGGCACCGAAGCTGCGGTAACGAAATACACAGGCATCGCTGCTGACCATGCGGTACATCAGTCGGTAATGGCAGAGTATGCCAAATTAAAATAAAAGCTATATCAACAGGGGGTTTGCGCTTCCGTCAGCTCATGTATCGGCTGAGGCGCAGAACCCCTTTGTGGTTTGGCGAGTTAAGGTCTCCATCGATGGATGGGAAATACCTGTGGTTAGGCCGGAAGGTTTGACTTACCGTTTAAGCAGATGGACCCAGGCTGCATCTGGAGAAGTCGGCTTAAGACTCCCGCCGGTCGGCTCAACGGTCAGTGCAATATTGTCCGCTTCGCCCAGCTGGCTGCCCTTCACATACAGATGGCCCTTCCTGTCTTCAATCTGAACCAATCCCAGCGTGTTCCGGCTACCGTTCTTCACAGCCCAGGCCTGAATGGACCGATTGTCGCTGAGTGCGACATCCTCGATCAGCACGAACAGCTCCCCGGAGCTGCCGTTGTACCAGACATTACCGGAGAATTGGTCCTTCCGGCTCCAGTCCAGCGGGTACGCTACGGTCTCCGGCCTGTTCAGCACCTCCATCGCTTGCGGCTCATAGCTGCTCACATAACGGTTGCGCTCTGAGCGCCCGTCCGGCTCGGTTCCGAACAGTCCCAGAAGCATGATGCCCACGGCGCAGCACAGAGCTAGCGCCGCTGCCCCGCGCCGGTAAGCGGGCCGCAGGTTTCCCAGTCTGCGCCGCCATCCTGTCCACCGGACGCGGCGTCTAACCTTCCGCCGCACTGAACCAGATGGATAGAGAGGGGCCTGCTGTACTGCAGGGACAGGGAGAGGTTCAGATTCTGCGGAGCAGGTTCCTTCCCCGGCGGCCATTGCTTCGGCAGACCGTCCTTCGGCATCCGAAGACGGCTCTGCGAGCAGCGGCAACCAAGTGTTATATCGTTCACGGCAGACCGGACACTCTTCCAAATGGAAGCCCATCTCCGTCCGCTTGTTTCCCTGGATGTCATTCCCGATCCAATCGATCCATTCCTCTTCGCTGTAATGGCGGAAGGAGACACGGGAGGCGCTGCCGCTATGGAGGAACTCAGAATTTTCGTTTCTGTAACGGTTCATGGGAGAGATCTCCTTCCGGCTGCTCGATCCAGCCTTGCTTGATGAATTGTCTGCGCATATTGGCAACGCCGTATTTAATCCACGATTTCACCGTGCCTAGCGGAACGCTCCAGGAATCCGCAAGCTCCTGATGCGTGTGCGCGGCATAATAGGAGCCGAGGATCGCCTTTCTCTGGTTGACCGGAAGAGTCTGTAGCGCATAACCCAATGCTTCACATTGGAGCTTGCGCACTGCGGTATCTTCCTGGAGCGGCCCGTCCGGTTCACGGTGCAGCACTTCGGGATCGGCAATCGGCTCCATCCGGGCCTTCCGGCGCTGCCTGTCGATACAGCGGCTCCGCGTCATCACCGCCAGCCACGCCTTGATCGTGCCGCGTGAAGCATCATAGGCTCCACCCTTCCGTAATACCTCCAGAAAAATATCCTGGCAGATATCTTCTGCCTCCATCCAATCCTGAGTCTGCCCATAGGCGATCTTCATGATGAAAGGCGCATAGCATCCATAGAATTCGTCAAACGCGGCTGTGGAGCCTTCGCACATCTGCGCCAGT
The DNA here is from genome assembly GCF_001909045.1 of Paenibacillus sp. P3E. Lineage (NCBI taxonomy): Bacteria > Bacillati > Bacillota > Bacilli > Caryophanales > Paenibacillaceae > Paenibacillus > Paenibacillus sp. P3E. The sequence goes on from NZ_LVWH01000224.1 coordinate 25,005, forward strand.
GCCTCGGCCATTGCCTCGTTGTGGGGATCCATCGCTCTTTTTCCTCCCTTAGCAACATTCATTGGTCCATCTCTGACTATTTGAAACTCCGCCGCTCGTTTTTTTAACTGCCTTTCCTCCCACTATAAATTAATAAATACTCTTGTTTACTCACTCGTTCTAAGATTTTCAGCCATAGACAGATTGAGAGCTGGAGAAGTCATGTAAGGATGACATTATTTTCTGGTGAAGCCGGTGGCGGGAATAGAGAGCGGGGGATTCATCCCCAACCCAAGGATACGTTCTGTGATCGCACTTTGGATATCCACACCTGTCTCCTGACGGCTTACCCTCCCATGTCACGCGGGGTCTTTGCCCTTACATTCCTTCGTTCGGCCTCTCAGGAGGTGGACGCCGTTTCTTGCTCCTTTA
>NZ_LVWH01000225.1:0-25231 GCF_001909045.1 Paenibacillus sp. P3E
AGGGTTGGGCTGTTCGCCCATTAAAGCGGTACGCGAGCTGGGTTCAGAACGTCGTGAGACAGTTCGGTCCCTATCTGTCGTGGGCGCAGGAAATTTGAGAGGAGCTGTCCTTAGTACGAGAGGACCGGGATGGACGTACCGCTGGTGCATCAGTTGTTCCGCCAGGAGCATGGCTGAGTAGCTACGTACGGACGGGATAAGCGCTGAAAGCATCTAAGCGTGAAGCCCCCCTCAAGATGAGATTTCCCAGTATGTAAGACCCCTTGAAGACGACGAGGTAGATAGGTTGGAGGTGGAAGCACGGCAACGTGTGGAGCTGACCAATACTAATCGGTCGAGGGCTTATCCAAATGATAAACGCAGATTCGTTTCGGATTCAGTTTTCAGGAATGAAGGTTCCTGTGTGGATTTACATGGCTATATCAATTGGAGAGATACCCAAGTGGCTATAAGGGGACCCTCTGCTAAGGGGTTAGACTGCGTAAGCGGTGCGAGGGTTCGAATCCCTCTCTCTCCGCCATTTTAAATCCATTACCATGTTATTGTGGCGGCGTAGCTCAGCTGGCTAGAGCGTACGGTTCATACCCGTGAGGTCGGGGGTTCGATCCCCTCTGCCGCTACCATACATACCTGGAGGCTTAGCTCAGCTGGGAGAGCATCTGCCTTACAAGCAGAGGGTCGGGGGTTCGAACCCCTCAGCCTCCACCATTTTTATCTTTTAGTTTCAGGTTTTACACCGTGCCGGTGTAGCTCAACTGGTAGAGCAACTGACTTGTAATCAGTAGGTTGGGGGTTCAAGTCCTCTCGCCGGCACCATTTTCTAATAAATGCGGAACCGTGGTGTAGTTGGCCTAACATGCCTGCCTGTCACGCAGGAGATCGCGGGTTCGAATCCCGTCGGTTCCGCCATTTTTATGTTTTAAGGCTTGTTTATATGGCTCGGTAGCTCAGTCGGTAGAGCAAAGGACTGAAAATCCTTGTGTCGGGGGTTCGATTCCCTCCCGCGCCACCATATTGTGGAGGCTTAGCGAAGTGGCCAAACGCATCAGACTGTAAATCTGCTCACGTACGTGTTCGGTGGTTCGAATCCATCAGCCTCCACCAGTTTTATGAGCCATTAGCTCAGTTGGTAGAGCACCTGACTTTTAATCAGGGTGTCGAAGGTTCGAGTCCTTCATGGCTCATTCCAATCTGAAAGTCATCACCTTTAGGTGGTGGCTTTTTTGTATTTCCATAATTCCCAATAGTATGTTCTGAGTTCGAGTTTAGAATTTCTTTCTTCATTCAGATTCTTGAGCGGATGAAGAATGAAAACATAATGTATATAGAACAGCCAATGGCGCGGGTAGACGAGGTGAATGATGGTGTTTTTAGCGAATAGGGTGAAAATTCAGACGGAACGTGGATTTATAACTTTTGTTCATAATCGGGTGGATTCTAAATTTGCCGGGAGTTTGGGGGAGTTCCCTTCATAAAAATAAGCATATTGAGACTGATAAACGGTCCCTAATGACAGATATGGAGCATGTATGGGAGATGGGGATGTAGCAGTACATGCTGAACAGGCTACTGTAGCTGTGATAGAGGGGGCAATCGCCGACATGTGGGGGAAAGGGACCGAAAAAGTTGTACCCGGATCCTCTGCATCCGGTAAAAAAGGGGCACATACATGCTCGATGATATTTACGTTTGTCATTACAGCGGGTTTACTTAGGCGCATATTGACGACAAATGTGATAAAATAGGCGAAAAGAGCAAAAGTGGTGGAGTATGGTGACGATGGATAGTGAGGTTTTGCGTCAAAAGTTGGAGCAGCTCACCGGAAAGAGAACTGGAATCAAACAGCTTGGGAGGCAGCATTCGGCTTCCCTTTTTGGCATAGGTACAGAAGAGCAGGAACAGCCAGTGTTCCACGAGGGACACCTATGGGTGCCTTTGTATGAGAACGAGGGAAGGATCACGGCGATTTGGCTGGAACTCGATGGGCTGACTCCTTTAGAAGTGCAATTGGTCAATTATGCTGCGAGGAATTTCGCTATAGCCCTGAAGGCGACAGGCCTTAAGGAAGAAGGCGAACTGGAGGCCCGTCAGCTTAGCGGCTGGCTGAATGCCCAATTAGAGCAGGAAAAGAATGATGCGGAAATTCCTGATGAGATGACTTTGAAGGGACGGCTGGTGGGGGAGATGATTCCATTCCTGCTGGTCAGCGAAAATGTTCATAACCCGCAAGTAACCTACCGTTCGCTGATGAAGCTGCTGAGGAGTTACTTCGAGAATGAAATTCTGCTTATTCCGCTTCAGGAGAAGGAATGGTTAATTTTAGCCCGTAAGGAACTGCTCACCGGCGGGGATGATAAGGATGATGAGGAAGAGAGTAATGAGGATCTGCTGGCTCAGACTTGCATGGGATTGCATGAATTGATTGCCAGCGAGTGGGTGGGAGTATTTCACCTGGCGGTGGCACCTGCGATTATTCCTGTGAAGGGATTGACCGGGTCCGTAGCTTTGCTGCGGGAAACAATCATTTTGGGCCGGGTTTTCCAGGTGGGAGACTATATTCATTTGCCATGGGAGCTCCATATGGAGCGTCTAGTCAATAGTATTCCCGATGACCGCCGCAGACAACTGCTCGGACAAATAGGAGATTATACTTCTGTGCTGGCGGATAAAGAGATGCTTCTGACTCTGGAGACTTTTTTCGAGATGGACTGTAATGTCAGTGAAACAGCAAAAAAGCTATATATCCACCGGAATACGCTACTGTACAGGCTGGATAAGATCAAACAGGAGACTGGCGCCGATGTCCGGAGCTTTGGAGACGCCGCTATTGTAAAGTTAGCCATGTTATTGTATAAAGTGACGAAAAGAAAATAGGTTTTTTGTGAACCTTACAAATAGCCATCGCGGCATGTGTGGGGTAAGATAAACGTACAAGAAAGCGATTTATTTTTTAATCTAATAATTGACTCGAGGGGGAAATAAAATGGCAGGCGTACGTTTAGAGCATATTTTCAAAAAATACCCGGGTTCCGATAAAGCGACAGTAATCGATATCAATCTTGATATTAAAGATAAGGAATTCTTGGTACTGGTTGGACCTTCCGGTTGCGGTAAATCCACAACCTTGCGTATGATTGCTGGTCTGGAAGAAATCTCTGAAGGAAAAATGTACATTGGCGACCGTGTAGTCAATGACGTAGCTCCTAAAGACCGCGATATCGCGATGGTATTCCAATCCTACGCCCTGTACCCGCACATGAGCGTGTATCAGAACATGGCATTCGGTTTGAAACTGCGTAAAGTGAAAAAAGAAGAAATCGACAAGAAAGTTCGCGAAGCTGCGAAAATCCTCGATATCGAACACTTGCTTGACCGCAAACCAAAAGCATTGTCCGGTGGTCAACGTCAACGTGTCGCACTGGGCCGCGCTATCGTACGTGATCCGCAAGTCTTCCTGATGGATGAACCTCTCTCCAACTTGGATGCTAAACTTCGTGGTCAAATGCGTGCGGAAATCACTAAACTGGTTAAACGCCTGGAAACCACTTGTATCTATGTAACACATGACCAGACAGAAGCTATGACAATGGGTGACCGTATCGTAGTTATGTATGATGGTATTATTCAACAAGCTGCTTCTCCTGAAGAACTGTACAATGAGCCTACGAACCTGTTCGTAGCCGGATTCATTGGTTCCCCTACAATGAACTTTATCAACGGTACATTGTCTGATGTTGGTGGTGCTGTACGCTTCCGTGCTGAGAACCTTGATGTTGAAGTTCCAGGTGGCAAGGCTACACTACTTCGCAACAAAGGCTACATCGGCAAAGAAGTAATTATGGGCGTTCGTCCAGAAGATATTCACGAAGAACCAGTATTCCTGGAAGCTTCGCCGAATACAATCTTCACTTCGTTGGTTGATGTTACTGAAAACCTTGGTCATGAAATGCTCCTCTATTTGAGCGGTCTTGGCACTAACACTGTGATTGCACGTGTAGATGGACGTTCGACTACTCGTGAAGGCAGCAAGCCAAAATTGGCCATTGACATGAACAAAATCCATCTCTTCGATAAAGAATCCGAACTTAACATTTTGCTCGGATAAGATAGTTAGACCTGCTTGAACTAAGCCGCCTGAGAAGGCGGCTTTTTTAATAAACAGGACCAGCCTTTTTTATTGAAGATCCTCTACAAACCTTGAATTTGGACCGAAGCCTAGGCCCCACCAAGTGGGGCTGTTTATTTTTACATACTGCTGTTCATAAAATTCAGGTTTTTCATCAGGCTTCATGCGGGAGGAACTGCGGCTATTAAGATTGCATTCATAGGCGTTATCCATTAAGATAGCAGGAGAATTACCTGCGGCTGGAATGGGAATTAGTATTAACCAAATGCGGGCGAGCGGATAACACCGCTGGTGACGAAAGGACGGACACACATGGCTAAGAAGGTAAAAGTATCCGAATTGGTGCAGCATTTTCAGTTAGAGGTTGTTTCCGGACAAGAGGGTCTGAAAAGACCTATTACAGTGGATGATTTGAATCGTCCGGGACTTGAAATGGCTGGTTATTTTGAATATTATCCGGAGGAACGTGTTCAGCTTCTGGGCAAAACCGAACTGGCTTTTTTCTCAATGCTTCCGGATGAAGAGCGCAAGAGCAGAATTCGCGGGATCTGTAACGACAATACACCGTGTATTGTGATTACGAGAGCCCTTGATGTGCCTCAGGAGCTTATCGATATTAGCAATGAAAAGGGACTGCCAGTGCTGCGAAGCTCGATGGCGACTACAATATTCTCCAGCAGGCTCACCAGCTTTTTGGAAGGGAAACTGGCACCTACAGCTACCATTCATGGTGTTCTGTGTGATGTGTATGGTGTGGGGATGCTAATTACCGGCAGTAGCGGTATCGGTAAAAGTGAGACAGCGCTTGAGCTCGTAAAACGCGGCCATCGTTTGATTGCCGATGATGCGGTGGAAATCCGCCAAACCTCGGATAATCAGCTGCATGGTACAGCACCGGAACTGATCCGTCATCTGCTTGAAATTCGCGGTGTTGGGATAATTAATGTTATGACACTGTTTGGCGCAGGGGCTATTCGTAATCATAAACGGATTACACTGGTGGTCAGACTGGAAGCTTGGCAGCAGGACAAACAGTATGACCGGCTCGGACTGGATGAGGAAACGACTAGGATTATTGATACGGATGTGCCACTTGTGACTATTCCCGTGCGTCCTGGACGTAACCTTGCAGTTATTATAGAAGTAGCAGCAATGAACTATCGTTTGAAGCAGATGGGCTACAATGCTGCATTACAATTTACGAATAAGCTTACTGCCACCATATCTGAAGACATGGATGATTTGGACTAGGAGTGTGAGAGCATGTTTTTTTCATTAGCGATTGATCCGATTGTCTTCTCCATCGGTTCTCTGCCGGTTCACTGGTATGGTCTAATACTTGGTGTCGGTGCGTTGGTTGGATTACTTTTGGCCATCCAGGAAGGCAAGCGCTTCAATATTTCACAGGAATTCTTCATGGATATGCTGCTCCTTGGTTTGCCTTCAGCCATCATTGGTGCGCGTATTTATTATGTGGCATTCAAATGGGAGGATTATAAGGACAACTTTGCGGATGTCTTCAAAATCTGGAATGGCGGGATCGCTATTTATGGCGCTCTGATCGGTGCGGTTATTTGCGGTATGATTTATTTCCGTTACAAAGGGTACCCCTTCTGGCGGATTGTGGATATTTGTGCACCCGGACTGCTTGCAGGCCAGATGATCGGGCGTTGGGGCAACTTCGTGAACCAGGAAGCGTATGGTGGCGTTGTAGAAGAGTCCTTCCTTCGTGATAAGCTGCATCTTCCTGATTTCATTGTGAACCAGATGTACATAGGAGATGCTTTTCATCACCCCACTTTCTTGTATGAATCCCTCTGGAGTTTGCTGGGTATCCTGCTGCTGATGGTCCTGCGCCGGCAAAAATTCGTGCGTGCAGGTGAGATCTTCCTGTCTTATTTCATTTGGTATTCCATTGGCCGCTTCTTTATCGAGGCGCTCCGTACAGACAGTTTGGGGTTTCAAGGAAGCAGCGGACTTGCATCGTTCCTGAATGGCTTATGGTCACCGATGAAGTGGTTTGGTTTTGAACAAGGATACCTTGATCCAGCTTACGGGAATATCCGTAGCTCGCAGCTGCTGGCACTGCTGACTATAGTAGCAGCTATAATAATAATCATTGTCCGACGGGTAACGGGTCAACCCAAGGATCATTACTCTGATCCTATTATCAGTACGAAGGCCGCTGCTGTAGATACGATAGTTCCGGACAGTGCGGTACATACGCCGCAGAGTGCCCCACCGGTTAGACAGCCGGAACCGGACAAGACACCGGATGAAGTATCGAAGGAGTAGCAGAAGCTAATGATAGAATGTGTACTATTTGATTTGGACGGAACGATTGTAAATACGAATGAGCTGATTATCAACTCGTTCATACATGCGCTCAAGGAGAATAATCTGCCCCCGCTAACCCGGGAACAGATTATTCCTCATATGGGGACTACGCTTCAGCAGCAGATGAGAGTTTTTTCTGGTCTAGAGGATACCAGTGTACTGGAGCTTGCCTACCGGGCCTATAATAATGCTCATCATGACGAATTGATTGGTTCTTTTCCCCATGTGAATGAGACGATGGAAGAACTGTCACGGCGCGGTATCAGACTGGGAATTGTAACGACCAAGATTCGTCCGACCACGATGAAGGCGCTGGAGATGTTCGATCTGCTAAAGTATATGGAGACGATTGTTACCGTAAGCGATGTAGTTCAGCCCAAGCCACATCCAGAACCGGTTCTGAGGGCTGTCAGCAACCTGGGTGTTGATCCCCGAAAAACATTGATGGTGGGAGACAGTGCGGTTGATATTCAGTCGGCCAAGGCAGCAGGTGTACTTACGGCGGGAGTAGCCTGGTCACTCAAAGGTGAAGAGACGTTACGGAAATATGAACCGGACTATATCATTCATGATATGGAGGATATCTTCAATATTGTGGAGCAGGGGACGATGGGACCGTGAGAAAAGTAACCCGCTATCCTGTGGAAGGACATAATTCTCTTTGGTACATTTACCGAACGGTTAGTCCCTGGAAGGGTGTACGCAATTTTATTTTTATACAGATTGCCCGGTATTGTCCAATTCTTTCGCTTAAGAACTGGATATACCGTAACGTTCTGGGTATGAAGGTTGGCAAGCACACGGCGTTTGGACTGATGGCCATGGTGGATGTATTTTTCCCGGAAAAGATTACGGTGGGTGAGAATTCCGTGATCGGCTACAACACTACCATTCTCGCACATGAATACCTGATCAAGGAGTACCGCCTGGGTGAGGTCATTATCGGTGAAAATGTGCTGATCGGTGCCAATACAACGATTCTCCCTGGCGTAACCATCGGGGATGGGGCGATTGTAGCGGCAGGTTCTGTAGTGCATAAGGATGTAGCCGCAGGTTCCTTTGTTGGAGGCAACCCGCTGCGGGAATTGACGCCTTCTACAGGGATGAATGCCGAAGAGGTATTACAAGATTAGTGATGCAATAAAAGTTGCCCTGCAGGATCAGGTTGCGTGCACTTACGCAGGAACTGCGGGGTTTTGTTATGTAAAACAGAAATGTTAAGCAACCTTTAAGTATTAAACTGGCGGATTGTGGCGATATACTTAGGTCAGGCTACATTGTCAATGTTGGTTAGGCAGCAAAGGATATGATTGGATACAGGCACCTGGGGTGCGAGTTCACAGGAGGAAATGAAATGGGACAAAAGGAAAGAATTCCGCAGCTGGATATATTTCGGGCAGTTGCGATATTTGCGGTGATCGCTATTCATGCTACTTCACGCACACTTGCGGAGACACTGGACACCTCGATGTTCCATCCGTTTTTGTTCATTAACAAATTCAGCCAGTTCGCCGTACCTTCGTTTGTCTTTCTGAGCGGATTTGTGTTGTTCTACAATTATATTGACCGTCCGCTAAGCGGGAAAACACTGGGGAAGTTTTATAGCCGCAGGCTGATATATATTATTTTGCCTTATGTTGTATTTTCACTCATGTACTTTATTCTAAAAATGACAGCAGGTCATACCTGGAGTATGCCTTTGGATGAAATGGCCCGGAAGTTGGGCAAGTATCTGCTTACCGGGACGGCGTATACCCATCTGTATTACATCATCATTATTATCCAGTTCTATATCCTGTTCCCGCTCATGTTATGGTGCCTTCAGAAGGTCCGGCGTCTTGCTGCCTGGGCACCCATAATAGGTCTGCTTCTGCAATGGGGATTCGTACTGCTCAATAAATACATGACCAATCACGGTTACTGGCAACTGTCCAAAGGTAGTTTGGCTATTACTTACTTCTCCTACTTTCTGCTGGGGGCGGCAATTGCCGTCTATTATAGTCCATTGAAAAAATGGCTGGTCCTCTCACGTGAAGGATGGCGTTCCGGTAAAGGTCCGGGGTGGATTATGCTCTGGGTGCTATGGGCTGCCGCTGGAATCACTCATGTAGAGCTCTGGTTCAATAACTATACGAAAAAAACGGTAATTAACAGCCTGTGGTATGAAGGCTTCTCCAATCTGCAGGCACTGCTCTCCTGTATTGTGTTGCTGCAACTGTCGTTCCTGCTCTATGGGACAGGCAAGCGTCTGCTGAGCCGTATGCTGATCTCCATCGGTGCTTGTTCCTTTGGAATCTACCTGCTTCATCCGGCCTTGCTGTTCCTATACAGAAAACTTCCGTTTCACGGGGGTTCACTCGCATATACAGCGGCAATTGCCGGCGGTTGGCTTGTGGCCTTGCTGGGTTCATGGCTCGTGGTTGCTCTCGTCTTCCGTTATGTGAAGCCTGCCTGGATTGTATTCGGTTCCGGACCGCAGATGCCGAAGAAAAAGGCAGCCCTTTAGCATCCATTCTATCAAAGATCATACCAAACAAAGCGCCACCATTCGCATCCTGCGACGGGTCGGCGCTTTGTTTGGTATATTAAGCAAAACGGGTAGAGCGGCTGTTACTCTCCGGCTTGTTCCCGCTGAAACTCGGCGATAGCCTGATAATGGCTCTCCAGACTGCGGTAAACGGAGATATAAATCGGCAGCAGCTGTTTATAGACGTCAGCGTGCTCCTTGATTGGATGATGCTGATGGGTCGAGCCGATCATTTTAAAAACAATATCAAAGGTGTCTGTGCGTCCGGTAGCGTAAAGGCCAAGCACAACCGCTCCCAGACAAGAACTCTCGAAGCTCTCTGGAATGACAACCTCCTGGTCAAAAATATCAGCCATCATCTGCCGCCACAGTGATGAGCGGGCAAAGCCTCCGGTGGCATGAATCTTGGCCGGCTGTCCGATCTGCTCCTCCATGGCCAATAACACAGAATACATGTTGAAAATGACACCTTCCAGCACGGCACGGATCATATGCTCTTTATGGTGATTCATCGTTAGGCCAAAAAAGGAACCTCGGGCATCCGGATTCCATAGCGGCGCACGTTCTCCGGTAAGGTAGGGATGGAAGAGGAGGCCGTTACTGCCCGCCGGTACCTGCTCGGCAATGCGTGTCAGCACCTCATAGGGGTCAATACCCAGACGTTTGGCTGTTTCCACCTCGGAGGCAGCGAACTCATCACGCACCCAGCGGAAAAGCATTCCCCCGTTGTTCACCGGACCCCCGATAACCCAGTGTTTCTCTGTCAGGGCATAACAGAATATCCGTCCCTTGGGATCGGTAAGCGGCCGGTCGACAACTGTGCGGATGGCTCCGCTGGTTCCGATTGTGGCAGCAACGACCCCTGGCTTAATAGCGCCCACACCAAGGTTGGAGAGGACACCGTCGCTGGCACCAACTATAAACGGAGTGTTTGGCAACAAACCGAGCTTCTCAGACCAACCAGGCTGGAGGCCCTGCATAATCTGGGTAGTGGGAACAGGCTTGGAGAGATGCTCCGCGGTAATGCCGGCAATACTCAGGGCCTCCGTATCCCAGTCCAGCTGTTCTAAATTGAACATGCCAGTGGAAGAGGCTATAGAATGATCAATAACATATTCACCGAAGAGCTTGGCGAAGATGTATTCCTTAATGGAAATGAATTTGTATGTCTGGCGGAACAGCTCCGGCTGCTCCTCCCCCAGCCACATCAGCTTGGTGATCGGGGACATAGGATGAACAGGTGTTCCTGTACGCAGGTATAGCTCGTGGCCGCCTAATTCGTCTCGCAAGCGTGCTGCACAGGCAGCACTTCGGTTATCTGCCCATGTAATACACGCTGTCAAAGGATTACCCGCATGGTCTACAGCAATTACACTGTGCATGGCGGAGCTGAACGAAAGAAAAAGGACAGAATCGGGCCTGATGGCGCTGTCCTTCATGACGGCTCCGACGGTATGGACCACAGCAAACAGGATCTGGTCCGGGTCCTGTTCTGCAACCGAGGATGAAGGGGTGTGCAGCGGATAACCCTGATCCGCTTGTGCGGTAATTTTTCCGTTTTCCTCAAAGAGGACAGCCTTAGTGCTTGTAGTTCCAATATCGACGCCTAGCATATAGGATGTGCCCAATCTGCAAACCTTCTTTCCAATGAAGATGCTATCCGGATATTTTAAATGATTAGGACAGGCTGCGAATCAGCGTTTCAGAAGAATCGGCAAAATACTCCTGAACCACCTTATGGATCGTTTCACGATCTCCTGAACGAAGTGCCTCAATAACCACGCGGTGCTTCTCCGCTATCCAATGCATCCGTTCCTCTCCGAGGGTAAAGCCTTTTTCGGTAGTAATTAGAATGACGGTCATTACAATATAACGGATGCTCTTCCATAAATGAAGAATCCTGGTGTGCTTCGCTTCGGTGATAATGGATTCATGAAAAGAGAAGTCCTGGCGGGCAAACTCAACGTAATCATTGTGCTTGACGGCCAGCTTCATTCTGTCGATACTCTGTTCGAGCTGTCGGATTAGCGATTCCTGTATATTCATGGCGAGCCGTTCTTGGGCAAAGCTCTCGATGAGGTACCGGACATCATAGAGCTCCTCAACATCTTTGATGTTCAGTCCTACAACAACGGCTCCCATTCTTTCCAGACGGATTAATCCCTCGCCAGCCAAGGTCTTGAGTGCCTCACGGACCGGAGAACGGCTGATGCCAAAATCGGCTGAAATCCGGTTCTCCGAAAGCACCTCGCCTGGTTTGATGTTTTCATTTATGATTTGCAGCCTGAGTTCACAGGCAATCGATTCTCCAAGGGAAGCTCCTTGCAGCCATGTGGCAGGATAATGCATGTAAAAGGACTCCTCTGTGTGATTAGTTGTTAGCTAAGACCAGGCATTCCATTAATTTTAGCATACAATGTCTTCACCGTTCCATCCGGTTAACCTGCGCCGTTCCTTGCCTGGAGCGCATTCTGTAATTCAAATCAGTCCTTCTCCTGCACAACAGCGTGACCGCCAAATTCATTGCGTAGCGCAGCTACAACCTTGCCGTGGAAAGTATCGTCCTCAAGGGAACGGTAGCGCATCAGCAAAGAGAGGGCAATAACCGGTGTGCTGGCTTGAAGATCAAGTGCAGTTTGAACGGTCCATTTACCTTCTCCGGAGCTCTGCATTACCCCGCGGATTCCGGAAAGCTTCGGATCTTTGGCAAAAGCGTTCTGTGCAAGCTCCATCAGCCAACCGCGGATCACAGATCCATTCGACCACAGTCCGGCAACCTGCTCATAGTTAAAGTCGAACGGGCTTTTCTCCAGCAGCTCAAAACCTTCGGCAATGGACTGCATCATTCCATACTCAATACCATTATGGATCATCTTCAAAAAATGGCCGCTGCCACTTTCCCCTGCGTACAGGTAACCCCGCTCGACCGCGAGATCACGGAATAGCGGTTCAATGTCCTTGAATACCTCCGGATCGCCCCCAACCATTAAGCAGGCTCCATGCTCAGCCCCCTCCGTTCCGCCGGATGTGCCGGCATCGAATAAATAAATGCTGCGCTCACGCAGCTTCTCTGCCCGTGCAATGGATTCCTTGTAGTGGGAGTTGCCGCCGTCTATGATGATATCCCCCGCATCCAATAGCCGGGATAGACTCTCAATCACTCCTCCTACGATCTCGCCGGCAGGGAGCATGACCCAGACTATTCTGGGATGTTCAAGCTTCGCAACCACTTCCTCCAAGGATGAAGCGGCAAGCGCGCCCCGTTCGGCTAACTGCAGCCCCATTTGCGGGTTGATATCGCTTACCACAAGCTCATGCCCATGGTTCATCAGGTTCAGTGCCAGGTTAAAACCCATTTTGCCCAGTCCGATCATGCCCAATTTCATTGTAGTTCACTCCTTAGCAGATTCTTGTGATAACTTGTGTACTTGTATACAACTTTGTTTGTATCTTACTACTGCACTGAATAGCTTGTAAAGGGTAATCTTGTATGTAATTAATATTCGTGAGAGTAAGGCTCCCGGCTATTAAGAGGTGTGGATGGAGACCATATATAAAAATCTCAACATCACTCTATATGTAAGCAATTATGCTATTCTATATATCAAAGGTTCAATTGACGTATAGGATCGTCCGTGATACGATATTGCCACTGCTTTACTTTGTTACCACTGTACCATAATAAAGCGTTTATTTCCTACTATTGATGATATCTGACGAGGTGACCAATGAAGATGTCCAAACCAAAGGGATTCGAGAAGCCGGCTGGCGTGCGTGACTATCTCCCGCGTGCAGTGGCCAAACTGCGCAAGATCGAGAATGATGTGCTGCACTGCATGAGCCGCTGGGGATACCGGCAGATGATTACGCCCACATTGGAATATTACGATACCGTCGGCGTGGCCAGCTCTACATCCGATCAGAAGCTCTATAAATTGCTTAACAACCGCGGGCAGGCACTGGTGCTCCGCTCGGAGATGACAGCGCCGGTGGCGCGTGTGGTTTCTTCACTGTTAAAGGATGAGCCGCTGCCTCTCCGCCTGTCCTACCACGCTAATGTGTTCCGGGCCATTGAGGAGGAAGCGGGGCGGGAAGCTGAATTCTTCCAGACCGGGGTAGAGCTTGTCGGCGATGATTCACCGGAGGCTGATGCCGAGGTTGTGGCGCTGGCGATTTCCTCGCTGCAGGCGGCGGGCGTGAAGTCTTTCAAAATCGCCATGGGGCATGTTGGCTTCCTCGACGGGTTGTTCCAGGAGGCGGTAGCCGGTCTTCCGGAAGCGCAGGAAGAACTGAAGAGCCATTTGCTAAACCGTGATTATGTGGCCTTCCGCGAGACGCTCCGCCAGCTTGAACTGACTGAGGCGCAGAAGAATGAGCTGGATGGACTGCTGCGGCTGCGGGGAGGCAAGGAAATCTGCAGTCAAGCTCTGGAGCTCAGCAGCCATCCGCTGGCCCGTACCTCTATCGAGCATTTATGCAAGGTGTGGGAAGTACTGGTATCGTATGGCGTCTCTCAGCATGTTCTGATTGATCTGACGATGATTGGCGACTTCTCCTATTATACAGGGATGACCTTTGAGGGATATGCCTCTGAGCTTGGATTTCCGGTATGCAGCGGTGGCCGGTATGACAATCTGCTGCAGCAATTCGGGCGCCCCATTCCGTCAACCGGCTTCTCTTTGAAGACGAACCGTATTCTGGACGGTGTATCCGGGGTACCGGAAGAGGAAGAGCTTCCAGTCCTAATCCAGTACGACGCTTCCCGGCGCAAAGAAGGTCTGGAGGAGGCGGCGCGGTTGCGGGCTGAAGGCCATGTAGTGGTGACACGGCTGGCCAGCGAGGCCGGTGATCTGAAGACAGTGAAGCGTTTGGACACAAATGCGGTTGAAGCGGAAGGCAAAACGTACGGGGAGATTTATACATTCGTTTCTTTTGTCAGCGAGCATGGCTAAGTTCTACATATACAGGTATATAGGCAAAGATATGGAAACGGAGGTCGATGATAATGGCGCAGATATTGAAGGTGGCCATGCCAAAAGGTCGGATTTACAATAAAGCAGCCGAGTTGTTCCGTCAAGCGGGGCTGCCGATTCCGGCGGATGGTGAAGAGTCGCGTAAGCTGGTGATTTCATTGCCGGAAGCGGGAATGGAATTTATCCTGGCCAAACCGGTCGATGTTCCCACTTATGTGGAATATGGTGTCGCGGATATCGGAATTGTCGGCAAAGATGTGCTTCTGGAGGAAAACCGTGACGTCTACGAGCTGCTGGATCTGGGGATCGCGCGCTGCCGGATGTCGATTATCGGCTTGCCGAACTGGCAGCCGGGTATTCAACAACGGGTGGCGACGAAATATCCGAATGTGGCTTCCCGCTATTTCCGCGAGCAGGGGCAGCAGGTGGAGGTTGTGAAGCTGAATGGTTCCATTGAGCTTGCACCGCTAATCGGTCTTGCAGACCGTATTGTTGATATGGTGGAGACCGGCCAGACGCTGAAGGACAATGGGCTGGTGGAGATGAAGAGCATCTTCGAGATTACGAGCCGTCTTGTGGCCAACCGAGTAAGCTACCGGATGAAGAACGAAGAAATTCAGCAACTATGCGACCGCCTGCAGGCGGTTATCACCCGACCGGGAGCGGCAACGGGCGGAGTAGAGCGCTAAGGATGTAAAAGGGGGAAGCAGCGGTGAAGGTTCAATCGAGCAAGGAATTTAAGCTTCAGCGTGAAGTAGAGTACGGAACGCCTGAGCAGAATAAGGCCGTGAAGGAAATTGTGGCCGATATTAAAAAAGAAGGCGACGCGGCACTGCTCCGTTATACGGAGCGGTTCGACGGCGCTGCGCTTACTGCAGCACAGCTGCGGGTAACGGCAGAGGAGCTCCAGGCTGCATACGGCAGGGTGGAGGAGTCCTTTGTAACGGCGATCCGCGCCGCCGCAGCCAATATCCGGGCGTTTCATGCCCGGCAGAAACGCAATTCCTGGATGGATCTGCAGCCGGACGGCACGATCCTGGGCCAGATCATCCGCCCGCTGAAGCGAGTGGGCGTATACGTGCCCGGCGGCAAGGCGGCATACCCGTCCTCGGTGCTGATGAACGTGATTCCGGCTCAGATTGCCGGAGTGCCGGAGATTGTGATGGTCACTCCGCCTTCGACCGGCGGCACGGAGGGCATCGATCCTTACATCCTCGTTGCCGCCGCAGAAGCCGGCGTGAACGAGATCTACCGCGTGGGCGGCGCGCAGGCGATCGCCGCCCTGGCCTTCGGCACGGAGTCTATCGTGCCGGTCGATAAGATTTGCGGGCCAGGGAACATCTACGTGGCCCTGGCCAAACGCGAGGTCTACGGCGCTGTCGATATCGACAGCATCGCCGGACCGAGCGAGATCGTCGTGCTCGCCGACGATACCGCTGAGGCCGCCTACGTCGCGGCCGACCTGCTCTCGCAGGCCGAGCATGACGAGATGGCCTCGGCCATCCTGGTTACGCCATCGCAGCGCTTGGCGGAGGCCGTTGCTGCCGAAGTAGAACGGCAGCTGCGTGAGCTTCCGCGCGAGGCGATCGCGCGCGCATCCGTGGACAACTATGGCGCGATCATCGTCGTGGAGTCGCTGGCGGAAGGGATCTCCGTTGTGAACCGGCTAGCGCCGGAGCATCTGGAGATTGTTACAGAGGACCCGATGGGTCTGCTCGGCAGCATTGAGAATGCCGGAGCTATCTTCCTCGGTCCGTACAGCTCGGAGCCGGTCGGCGATTATTTTGCCGGCCCGAATCATATTATTCCAACCAATGGCACAGCACGGTTCTCGTCGCCGGTGGATGTGGATGATTTCATTAAAAAATCAAGCCTGATCTATTACAGCAAGGAAGCACTGCTGAAGGACGGGGCAACAATTATTGAGCTGGCTCGCCGCGAGGGGTTGGAAGGCCATGCACGTGCAATAGAGGTCAGACTGCAGAACGAAGCGAAGGGTGGAGACGGAAATGGAAAATAACAACGAGGCCCAGGCCGTACGCCAGGCGGGACTTAGCCGTAAAACGAATGAAACGGATATCAAGCTCACGCTGGCCGTGGACGGCAGCGGGGTTTCGGAGCTGGAGACGGATGTCCCGTTTCTGAATCATATGCTGGATTTATTTACAAAGCATGGCCAGTTTGATCTGTCCGTGCAGGCGCGGGGCGACATTGACATTGACGATCACCACACCGTGGAGGACATCGGCATTTGTCTGGGACAGGCGCTTCGTGAGGCACTGGGCGACAAAAAAGGCATCAAGCGCTACGCGAGTGTCTTCATCCCTATGGATGAGGCACTGGCTCAGGTGGTTATCGATATCAGCAACCGTCCGCATTTTGAGTATCGTGCTGCATATCCATCGCAACAGGTTGGAAGCTTTTCCACAGAGCTGGTGCATGAATTTCTGTGGAAATTCGCACTGGAGGCACGGATTACACTGCACGTGATCGTGCATTATGGTTCGAATACCCACCACATGATCGAGGCGATATTCAAAGCGCTGGGCCGGGCGCTGGATGAAGCGACACGGATTGACCCGCGCGTGAAGGGTGTGCCTTCCACGAAGGGAGTGCTGTAGAATGACCGTTGCAATCGTCGATTACGGCATGGGCAATCTGCATAGTGTCAGCAAGGCGGTGGAACGACTCGGGTACAAAAGTCTTGTGACGGGTGAGGCCGGGGAGATTCTTGCTGCCGATAGCGTCATTTTGCCGGGCGTCGGTGCGTTTGGCGATGCGATGGAGCATCTGCGGGAGAGCGGACTGGATACTGTGGTCCGTGAGGCAGCATCTTCAGGACAGCCGCTGCTGGGGATATGCCTCGGAATGCAGCTGCTGTTCACAAGCGGCGAAGAATACGGCACTCATGAAGGGCTTGATCTTCTGCCTGGCTCGGTGGTCCGTTTTGCACCTCGTGAGGGCTACAAAGTCCCGCATATGGGCTGGAACAAGCTGGATTTCCTCCAGCCGCAGAGTCCGTTGTTCGCGGAACTTGAAGCAGGGCATGTATATTTTGTCCACTCCTTCCATGCTGTCATGGAACAGCAGAGCGATTTGCTCGCCATCACAGATTACGGTCATCCGGTTACGGCTATTGTAGGCCGGGAGAATGTATTTGGTATGCAGTTTCATCCGGAGAAGAGCGGAGAGCTTGGAATGAAGCTGCTGGGCAATTTCTTGCAACTGAAGGATACGCGGGTATAAGCCCACTATATATAATGAACTTAAGAAACTCTCTTTATGACTATTGACTATATTGTAGCGAAAGTGGGAGCGCCTCATGTCTTCTTTTATCGTATATCCGGCGATTGATATCCGGGATGGAAAATGCGTCAGACTGCAGCAGGGGGATTACAACCAGGAAACCATATATAACGACAGCCCGCTGAAGGTAGCCAAGTCTTGGGAAGCGCAGGGCGGGAAATTTATTCATCTCGTGGATTTGGACGGAGCCAAAGCCGGACATCCGGTAAATGACGCCATCATCGGGGCTATCGCCAAAAACGCGGGTGTTCCCGTACAGGTAGGCGGAGGCCTCCGCACGATTGCGGATGTGGAAAAACTGCTGGGACTCGGCGTCAGCCGTGTCATTATCGGTACAGCCGCCATCAACGATCATGCCTTCACAGAGGCTGTGCTCGCCAAATACGGCGACAAAGTGGCGATTGGGATTGATGCCCGTGGTGGCTATGTTGCCACTCATGGCTGGCTGAACACCTCTGAGGTTCGTGCAGAGGATCTGGCCAAGGAGCTGGCAGCCAAAGGCGCTGAAACGTTCATTTACACCGACATCTCACGCGACGGTATGATGCAGGGTCCGAACATCGAGGGTATCGTGTCCATGGCTGCTACCAGCGGTAAAACCGTGATCGCCTCGGGCGGCGTCACAAGTCTGGACGACCTGCTGCGCCTTAACGTACATAGCGGCAGCGGCATCGGCGGTGCGATAGTCGGCAAAGCGCTATACACTGGCAATATTGATCTTACCGAGGCTTTGCAGGCTCTGAACGGGAAATAGAATGACCGACAGGTTTTAGCTGCACGAATGCAGTTTGAGCTCGATTCCAAGTTTAGTTCATCTTATGGTTATTCTTTACGCAGGCGGTTCGAAGCCGCCGTCCCGTGAGGGGCCAGAACGTGGAACACGAAAGTTGTTTAAGGTCTAAGGTTTAAAGTTTAAGGTTTTGCCCTTGCAGGTGCAACGACGTAGAAGCGGCCCCGCAGGGGTAAGCGCTCATTAGCCATAATTGCCCGGGAGCTTAGGCCCCTGCCCACGCCAGCCATCCGGGTGTCCAGAGGGCCGGGGCCCTTGGGGTCCCCCTTGGCTAAGGGGGATTTAGGGGGATCGAAAAGGTTGGATCGTAAAAGGTTGGATCGTAAAAGGTTTTCACTCGAAAACTATGGAAAGGGGTTATTTCATGTTAGCCAAACGCATCATTCCCTGTCTGGATGTTAAAGACGGGCGGGTAGTCAAAGGCGTGAACTTTGTGAATCTGCGCGATGCCGGTGATCCGGTGGAGCTGGCGGCATTGTATGACCAAGAAGGCGCCGATGAGCTTGTATTTCTGGATATTTCAGCTTCTGTGGAAGGCCGGGCCACGATGGTTGAAGTCGTGCGGCAGACCGCAGGTGAAATTGCCATCCCCTTTACAGTGGGCGGAGGGATCTCTACTCCGGAGGATATGAAGCGCATCCTGCGCGCGGGTGCGGACAAAATCGGGATCAATACAGCGGCGGTCAATAATCCGCAGCTCATTCTCGAAGGGGCCCGGCGTTTCGGAGCCCAGTGTATTGTAGTGGCGATGGATGCCAAATACAATGAGGCTTGGGGCGAATGGGAAGTATACACGCACGGCGGGCGCAAGCCTACGGGAATCCGTGCGCTGACCTGGGCCAAGGAGGCCGAGAAGCTGGGTGCAGGCGAGATTCTGCTGACCAGTATGGATGCGGACGGCACGAAGGACGGCTTCGATCTGAAGCTGACTGCTGCGGTGAGTGACCTGCTTACCATTCCCGTGATTGCATCTGGGGGAGCAGGGAAGACGGAGCATTTTTATGATGTATTTACGGAAGGTAAAGCCGACGCTGGACTAGCGGCGACGATTTTTCACTATAAAGAAATCGCCATTCATGATTTGAAGGCAGATCTGAAGCAAAAAGGGGTAGAGATCCGATGAGCGAAGCAGAGCAATTAACAGCCCAGAGCCAACAGAAAGTATTAGAGGGCATACGCTGGAATGAAGCTGGACTGCTCCCTGCCGTAGTGCAGGATGCGAACAGTCTGGAAGTGCTAATGGTTGCCTATATGAATAAAGAATCGCTGCAGCTCTCGCTGGAGAGCGGACAGACCTGGTTCTGGAGCCGGTCACGCAGCGAACTGTGGCATAAAGGGGGGACCTCGGGCAATACCCAGGCTATTACTTCCATTCATTATGACTGCGACAGCGACACTCTGCTGTTGAAGGTTGTACCGGAAGGGCCAGCTTGCCATACAGGGGAGACCTCCTGTTTCTTCCGCGAGCTCCCGCTGAGCCATCCGGCAGCAGCAGGCAGCGTTAAGGAACCAACTGCCGCGACTGCCTCGCAGGGGCTAAGCGACAGTGAGCGTTTTGCCGTTCTCGGGGAGCTGGAGCGGGTGATTGCCGAGCGGGAAGCAGAACGGCCGGAAGGCGCGTATACAACCTACCTGTTCGATAAAGGCGTTGATAAAATTCTGAAAAAAGTGGGCGAAGAGGCCTCGGAAACGATCATCGCCGCCAAAAATAAAGACAATGCCGAGCTGCGCCTTGAAGTCAGCGATTTGATCTACCATCTGCTGGTGCTGCTGCAGGAGCGCAAGCTTCCGCTGGATGAGATTATGAAGGAACTGAGCGCCCGCCATGAACGGCCGCGCCGTGATTAGGAAGGAGCCTTCAGCATGCGTATTGATTACCATACCCACCATGAGCGCTGTGGACATGCAGTAGGTACCCTTGAACAGTATGTGCAGCGGGGGGTTGAACTGGGGCTGGAGCAGCTCGGTTTGTCTGATCACCTGCCGCTTCTTCATGTAGACCCGGATACCTACTATCCAGAGATGGCGATGCCGTTATCCGAGCTTCCCCGCTATGTGGACGAATGTCTGAACCTTAAGGAGCGTTATCGCGGAAGGATTGAGCTGCGTGTAGGACTGGAAGCCGATTATATCGAGGGCTACGAGGAGCAGATCCGTGAGCTTTTGGCACCGTATCCTTGGGACTATTTGATCGGTTCGGTACATTTTCTCGGAGAATGGGATATTACGGATTTTCGCCAGACGCAGGGCTGGGAAGGTCAAGATGTGATGGAGGTTTACCGCCGGTATTATGATGCTGTACGGAAGTCGGCGTTATCGGGATTATATGATATTATAGGACATATGGATGTTATCAAACGGTTTGGCTACGGTCCACAGACACCAGAGGGCAAGGCAAAGGTGCGGGCGATGGAGCTGGAGGCGCTCAGTGCGATAGCG
The DNA here is from genome assembly GCF_001909045.1 of Paenibacillus sp. P3E. Taxonomy (NCBI): domain Bacteria; kingdom Bacillati; phylum Bacillota; class Bacilli; order Caryophanales; family Paenibacillaceae; genus Paenibacillus; species Paenibacillus sp. P3E. Next base: position 20,499 of record NZ_LVWH01000225.1, read on the forward strand.
GGCAGCGGCATAGCGATGGAGCTTAATGCATCAGGGCTTACCAAGCCCTGCGCAGAGATGTTTCCTGCTGAGCATGTGCTGCAGCAGGCTTTGACGCTGGGCATACCGCTCACCCTGGGCTCTGATGCCCATGATCCAATGAAGCTGGGAGACGGCTTGCAGGAAGCCCGCAGCATGCTGTGGCACACCGGTTTCCGCGAATTGGCTGTGTTTGAGGGTCGCGTCCGTACATTGGTTCCGTTTGAACTATAAATTTTGATCCCCAGGAGGGTACTATGCATCATCATCAATTGCGTATTTTTTCCGGTTCGTCGAATCCGAAGCTGGCCGCTGATATTGCGGAGCGTCTGGGCGCACCGCTGGGCCAGATTAAGCTGACCCGCTTCAAGAGCGGCGAGATTTATGTGCATTATGAAGAGAGCATCCGGAACTGTGACGTATTTTTGGTGCAATCCCTCGCTCACCCCATTAATGAGCTGTTCGTAGAGCTGCTGGTCATGATTGATGCGGCTAAGCGGGCCTCGGCAAGAACGGTGAATATTATTGTGCCTTACTACGGCTATGCCAGACAGGAGCGCAAATCCGCGCCGCGCGAGCCGATATCGGCCAAGATGGTAGCTGATGTGCTTACAACCGCCGGAGCTACCCGTGTGATTACGATTGATCTGCATGCAGCGGCTATTCAAGGCTTTTTCAACATCCCGGTCGATCACTTGACAGCACTTGATCTGATCAGCGGGTATCTGAAGGTAAAAGGCTTGTCCGACCTGGTTGTGGTATCCCCGGATGCAGGCCGTGCCTCCATGGCAGAGAAGCTGGCCAGCCGTCTGGACTCACCATTTGCTATTATGATCAAGAAGCGCCCGGCTCACAATGAATCGGTGATTACGCATGTGATTGGGGATGTAGAGGGTCGGACGCCTATTATTATCGAGGACTTGATCGATACAGGCACAACGATTGTGAATGTGGTGGAAGGCCTGAAGGAGCGCGGGGCGAAGAACAGCATCGTTTGTGCAACTCATGGACTCTTTTCGGGAGATGCACTAAGCCGTATGGTTCACCCCAATATAGATGAAATTGTCGTTACCGATTCCATTGCGCTGCCGGATGATCATTCCAGCCGGTTCACTGTGCTCTCCGTAGCACCTATGCTGGCTGAAGCCACACGCATTATTATTGAAGGCGGTTCTATTGATAAGCTGTTCAGAGACGCGGGGATTTAATTCCTGCGTCTTTTTTATATTGGGGCAAGAGACAAACCAGACTGAACAATCAGGGGGCTTGAATAGTTTTTTGAAGCTTTTTCCTCCTGAAGAGTCCCTTCCAATCTTGAGAATCCCCCTGTCACATGTGGTATACTGTGTGAAGACAGTCGGGACCAAAAATGGAAACGACGGCACTTAGGTGGGAGTCCGGGCAGGCGTTTGCTGCCGCTCTCCTATTTTTCGTGAGGATAAGGAAGCTTACAAAGGGAGGTGCCTTGCTTCCATGATTGAGAGAACTTCAGAGAATAACGTGGTGAATGGTAACGTGATTCCCGTCACTCTGGATGCCAATTTTTTCTTTGAAAGAGCCGTACGGTCATTGGACCGCTTTCAATATGATAAGGCATTGAAGAATTTTCGCAAAGCTGTTGAATATGAGCCGGAAAACCCGGTGAATCATTGCAATATGGCGGGTATATTATCCGAGATGGGGAAATACGAGGATTCCAACGACATCTTGACTCATGTTCTGGATGAGATTGATCCTACTATGACAGAGTGCCACTTCTATATGGCTAATAACTACGCTAATATGGAAAACTTTGAAGAGGCGGAGCGCAGTCTTGTGACCTATCTGCAAGAGGATGCAAGCGGTGAGTTTCTGGCCGAGTCCGAAGAGCTGATGGAACTGCTGCAGTATGAGCTGAACCGGCCCGCTCCGCTAGTCCGGATCCGCAGCCGGGAAGGTGTGGTGGAGCATGACAGAGCCCGGAGTCTTTTGGAGGAAGGCAAATTCCCGCAAGCGGTCAAGCTGCTTGAAGAGATTGTCCAGAACATTCCTGACTTCCTGGCGGCACATAACAATCTGGCTCTTGCCTATTTCTATATGGGCCGCTTCGCCAAAGCCAAGGAATGTCTTGGCGAAGTGCTGAAGCAGGACCCGGGCAACCTGCATGCGCTCTGTAATATGGCGATTTTCCTGCAATATGCTGGCGATCAGGACCAGCTTGCGGGATTGGTGCGTATGCTTGAGGCGACAGTGCCTTTTCATCAGGAGCATGTATTCAAAATGGCGACAACGATGGGCATATTGGGCAAGCACCAAACTGCATATGGACATTTCCGCCGTCTGCTGAAGGATGAAGAGGTCGGCGGTGATGCCGGCTTATACCATTATTGCGCGGCGGCGGCCAGCAATAGCGGGCTTCATACTGAGGCTATACGCTGCTGGCAGATGGCTTCCAGGCTGGACCCTGAATCAGCAGTGCCGAAATTTTTTCTGTCCCAGATGCAGCTGGCACAGTCAGAGGGCAGGCCGCTGCCTCCGGTAAGCTATAATTATCAGCTGCCTTTTCAGGAGCAGCTGAAGCAGTGGAAGAACAATACGGACAGCTTCACGGAAGAAGTACAGAATAATCCGCTGCTGCGCGCTTCGTTCTTCTGGGCGCTGCGCTACGGTGATGCTAGTACGAAGCTCCAGGTGACAGAAGCGCTGCGCTGGATTGAGGACGATGAAATATCCGATGTTCTGAAGGGAGTTTCGGAACAGGAACCGCTGCAGGAGGCTGCGCTTCTCAGTCTGCAGCGGCTGATCGGCGGTAGTCCGGAGGAAAGTGTAGTCCAGAGGGCGGCTCAGGAACCGGTTGTGTCAAGCCATAAAGGGCCGCCAGAGTGGAAGGAAGACTGGCAGCGGATTATAGATCATATGGCTGCTGTGATGGACCGGAGATTGGATGCCGCCCAGAAGAGGGATGCCGAGCTCCTCTGGAAGCAGTTCATAGCCCGCCTCTATCCGGATGTACCCTTGTTCCGGCATGCAGAGGGCTGGTGTGCGGCTCTGGAATATCTAACCGCCAAGCTTCATGGTCATCCGGTTACTTACCGCGAGGCTGCACAGCATTACGGCGTTTCCGTCTCTATGGTAAGCAGGTACGCACGGCGTATTCATCAAGCATGCGGGTTAACGCAGGACGGGGCGGCAGCAGACATTTTGCCGCCATTTACGGAAAATATCTGACCCTAAGGAGGACTTGCTAATGTACAAAACAATTGTAATCGGAACAGGTCCGGCAGGATTAACTGCTGCGATTTACCTGGCACGTGCCAACCTCAGCCCCCTTGTTATTGAAGGACTGCAGCCAGGAGGACAATTGACTACGACGACAGAGGTAGAGAACTTTCCTGGTTTTCCTGAAGGTATTCTAGGTCCGGATCTGATGGATAACATGCGCAAGCAGGCAGAACGCTTTGGGGCTCAATTTAAGAATGGCTGGGTGGATTCTGTGGATTTCTCGCAGCGCCCTTTCAAAGTAACCGTGGATGGTCTGGGTGTACTGGAAGCAGAGTCGGTGATTATATCGACCGGTGCTTCGGCGAGGTACCTGGGCATACCGGGAGAGCAGGAGAATGTCGGCCGCGGGGTAAGTACCTGTGCAACCTGCGACGGTTTCTTTTTCCGTGGTAAAAAGATTGTCGTGGTCGGCGGCGGCGACTCCGCGATGGAGGAAGCCAGCTTCCTCACGCGATTCGCTTCCAGTGTAACTCTGGTCCACCGCCGTCCGGAACTTCGCGCTTCGAAGATTATGCAGGACCGGGCGCGGGAGAACAGCAAAGTAGCTTGGGCCCTGAACCGCACACCGCTTGAAGTGACCATCGGGGATACCGGGGTGAAGGGACTTACCGTCCGTAACAATGATACGGGTCTTGAGGAGCTCGTGGAAGCAGATGGCGTATTTGTCGCTATCGGCCACACACCGAATACCGCGTTCCTGGGCGGTCAGATTACTACGGATGCCAACGGCTACATCGTTGTGAATCCGGGGACAACCGAAACCAACATTCCCGGCGTGTTCGCTTGTGGGGATGTTCAGGATACCCGTTACCGGCAGGCGATTTCGGCTGCAGGAACCGGCTGCATGGCTGCTATGGATGCTGAGAAATATCTGGAAGGCGCTATGGTACATGACTGGAGCGAAGCGCTGGATAAGTAACCACAATGCTGGTTAAACAAATTTTTTGATTGACAATAAATACCTGCTAAAGTAGATTGTATTTAATTAGATAAGATACCCACTAGGGGAGCCTGAATTGGCTGAGACGGGGAAATTGAATTCCCGGACCCTTGAACCTGATCTGGATCATACCAGCGTAGGAAAGTGGAGCCGGACCTTTTTTGAGCACAGCCTTATTGGGCTGTTCATGAATAAAGCCGCTCCAGGTGGAGCGGCTTTTTGCGTGCGCCTCACAGTCGCACTATCTAGGTGGTTCAAATCCACCCGGTGACTTTACCCTTTAAAGTGCCGTAGCCGAAGCAGACTTCCGGCAACCGAAGGTTGCCGGAAGGGCAGGGTGTCTTCCGTAAGGAAGAATCCGAAGGGCCTGCAGGCAAAGTCCAGCCCGGAATGCAGTGAACCAGAGGTGGCGGCGATGCTGGGTGACCCGCCGTAAAAACGGGGAAACCTATACGAAATCGTATATCTTACAGGAAAACACACAAAGGGAAATGACCTGCAAGACTCATCGACG